>SMXJ01000132.1 GCA_004356305.1 Bacteroidota bacterium
ATTAATTACTTTTAAAATCATTCACAAACTCATTTAGGTTCGATAATTTGATGCTTTCCTTGTGAAGCCGTCCCATATACTGGTCCAACGACTATCCAAAGAATATTTATGAAGGAAGGATAGGAGTTAATCTTGCCAGCCCGACCTGTTGGACCGGCCTCGCTATAAGGAAGTCCTTTTGAGATATCAAGAGGATTTTTATAGGAAAGGTCTGATACGTTTTTCAAAGATCAACGGCGGTCGCGATAAACATTTATTCCCGTCGCGATTTCTTTAGTCTCTTTTCAGCTCTTTTTTCTTTTGCAGTTTTAGCAGGTTCTTTTTTAACGTTTTTCCGGGCGTCTCTACCTTTTGCCATGATCTTTTTTATTTAATTATTGTTTTTATGTTATTTTTTTCGAATACATTTTTTTTACCAACTTACCAATGGTCAGACCCTGGACCACTATCGAGAAAATAACGATAATATAAGTGATAGACATCACCGTATTGGATTGAGAATTGGTGGCGAGGCTCAACGCCAGGGCAATTGAGATTCCTCCCCTGAGTCCGCCCCAGGTTAAAATAGTCACTGTTTTTAGGGGGCTGTGTTCTTTGTGTTTCAATAACGAATAAGGAATAAATACCGAAACGAATCGGGAGATCAAAACAATACCGATGGCCAGGCCCCCCAATAACAATATGTTGGTGTCGAATTCCAATAAATGAAACGATAACCCGATCAAAACGAATAAAATACCGTTAAAAACGTCATCCAATATTTCCCAAAAATCATTGAGCATCCTTCGTGCCGTGCCTCTGTTACTTAAACTATTCAATTGATTTCCAATGATAAGTCCCGCCACAACCATGGCGAGAGGCCCTGAAACATGGATCATAGTAGCCAATGCATAGCCACCCATAACGGTTGCTAAGCTTATCATTACAGACAGTTGCGGATTATCGCGTGTGGATCTTATACCTCGATACCCTATAAATCCTAGTACCGCACCAAATGCGAGTCCGCCAACAGCCTCTTCTAAAAATAGTCTGCCAATTTCAAAACTCAATGAGCCTTCTACCATGTGTTCAGACATTCCGGAAATAATAAGAATACCCGAAAAAACTACTAGTCCTATACCATCATTGAATAAAGATTCTCCTTCTATCTTAATACCCAGGCTGGGTGTGATGTTTACCTTTTTAAGAATGGCCATTACAGCAATGGGATCTGTAGGTGAAATCAACGCGCCAAAAAGCAAGGCATAAATAAATGGTAAGTCCATTCCAATTAATTGAGCAGCGCCATAAGTAAGTCCTCCCACCAGGAAAGTGGAAATAAGAACCCCAAGAGTCGCGAAGAGAAAAATAGGCCATTTTTCTTTACTTAGTTCTTCAAGGTTTACGTGAATGGCTCCTGCAAACAACAGAAAGCTCAATATCCCATTCAGTAAAAGACTCTTAAAATCCAGATCAACGACTATATCACAAAAGAAATTATAGAATGCGGGAAAGGTGTCTTTACTCAAAGTGATGACTAAAATAGTAGCCAAACTCATGAGTAGTAATCCAATGGTGGTTGGCAATTTAAGCCACTTATAATTTATAAAACTGAAAAGGGCGGCTATCGCGAAAATAATACTGAAGGATTGTAGCATAGTTATGATTTTACACTTTTGTGTTTACCTACAAAACCCGGAAATAACTGTATGATCAATTCCACATTATATAAGATTTACATCCGTAATTATTTCCAACAAAGCAGGGCCTTTATGATCCCTTATTTTTTCCATTCCGGGAACGAGATCTTCCAGTTTATCGACTTTTACACCCAATGCTCCACAGTTTTCAGCATAAGCTGCGAAACTTGGATTGGACAATGATGTTTGCCAAACATCCAGTTCTGCCGCTCGTTGTTCTTTTGATATTTTCCCTAGTTCAGAATTGTTCAACACTATGTGTTTAATATTCATTTTATATTTCACCAGGGTGTTTATTTCCGCTAAATATTGACCCAGTCCACCATCGCCACTCACAGACCAAATAGGTCGCTCATCACCCTGTGCTGCCCAGGCTCCCATGGCTGCCGGTAAGGCAAAACCGATAGATCCTAAGTAGCCTGACATTAAAATAGACTGGTTTTTTGGTTCAAAATAACGGCCAAAAGAGTAAGTGTTATTACCAACATCAACAGCGATAACCGCATCGGCCGGGGTTACTTTATTCATGGCATTGAAGACAGCAATCGAGCTTAAAGCATTACCGGAATCTCTAAGTCGACTCGCTTTTTCTTCTCTCCAAATCTCCCAACGATGGGCAATTTCACTACGCTGATCGATAGCCTGTGTTTTACCCGTGGTCGCTTCGCTCAATAGTTTTACCGTGACAGAAATTTCCCCCCAAAGTGCTACATCTACTTTGTGAAATTTACTCAATGCCATGGGGTCCAGATCCACCTGAATAATGGGTTTTTTAGGGGTGATTCCTGTGTGATTAGAGAATGACGCCCCAAATACAATTAAAAGATCACTTTCATTCATAACCCAGGAAGCGATAGGAGTTCCACTACGCCCCAGAACACCACAACCCAGTTCGTGGTTATCCGCGATCAATCCCTTGCCTTTAAAGGTTGTTATGACCGGACAATTAAGAGATTCGGCATAATCGATAATTGCATCCATGTGATACCGGGCACCATGCCCAACTATAATAGAAGGCCGTTTGGACCCTATTATCAACTCAACCGCCTTGGCTGCCATTTCAGGGGGAGGCGAAATGGTAAAAGGGGTGATCCTATTCTCCGGGGTTTGTGGTTTGGATCTTTCGGGTTTTTTACTGAATGCAACTTCATCGGGAAAAGTAAGATGGGAGACATCCCGTTGTAGTATAGCACTTTTAATAGCCAGTGACATCAATTCGCTGTGATTTGAATTGGGATGAACTGCATGATTAAATTGCGCGACTGAATCAAAGGCTTGTACCAGATCTACTTCCTGAAATGCCCCGGTTCCCAAAACTTGTGTATTTACCTGACCGGAAAGCACCAGCATCGGGGCTCGGTCTACTTTAGCATCCCACATTCCGGTGAACATATTTGTGGCACCGGGACCTGCAATTCCAAAACAAACAGCAGGTTTTCCCATTAACTTACCATAAGCAGAAGCAGCAAAAGCTGCCGCCCCTTCATGACGAACACCATAATAACTAAGCCGTCCTTGATTTTCCAACCTTCGCATGGCATCAGCCACACCTAGATTGCTATGGCCTACCATACCGAAAACGGTATTAACTCCCCAATTCACCATGGTTTGCATCATAACGTCCGAAACCGTCTCTTCATGTGGTGCTTCTGCGGAAATAGCTACATAGATAGCTTCGTTCTCTTCTTTAACTTCAAAAGTTGCAATTCCGTCGTCAAAACCTCCGGGAGGAATACCTGTACAGGGGTGGAAATCCCAACCGTGCCATGGACATCGTAAATATCCGTTCTCTATGGACCCTTCCCCTAATGGGCCTCCTTGATGAGGACATTTGTTGTCTAAAGCCGAAAATTTCCCTTCGAAATTCGTCAAACAGATTCCCTGATGACCTGCGGTAACTGTTTTTACCCGACCGTCCGGAAGAAGATCTTTACTTTCGAGGACTTTGTACCAAACTTTATTTTTTGACGCCATAAGGACTGTAATTTTTACCGTTTATAAGAAAATCGATTTATATAAGGATAAATCTATATTCAAAAAGTCATGCTTGCTGCCAAGTTGATAACAGCTCTCAACTATACCCCCGCGTAATTAATGCCTGTTAATTTGTGCATTTCATAATCGAAGGTGGAAAGGTCGTCGTGATTAAATTTAGAAACGTCATCATATCCACAGGCACGAGCGATTACCCGGATTAAATCATTTGTCGCATCGAAGTAATTGTAGAGTTGTTTTGCTGAAGAGTCAATAATTAATCTACTTCGCAAGGACTCCTTTTGTGTGGCAATTCCTACCGGGCAATTATTGGTTCCGCAGGCGCGCATGCCAAGACACCCGATGGCTTGTATAGCAGAATTGGCCACCGCAATTGCATCAGCCCCTAACATTAATGCTTTGGCAAAATCTTCGGCCACACGCAATCCACCGGTTATAATTAAAGTTACATCACTGGCTCCCACTTTATCCAAATATTTTCTCGCTCGGGCTAAAGCTGGAATTGTGGGAACATTAATGTGATCTCTTAAGATGGTTGGAGCTGAACCTGTTCCACCACCACGACCATCGAGAATGATATAATCAACTCCTACGTCCAATGCAAACTGTATGTCTTTTTCGATATGACTCGCCGCTATCTTAAAACCAATCGGAATCCCACCGGTTCGCTCCCTAACTTTTTGAGCAAAGTCTTTAAAATCCTGTACCCCGTGAAAATCGGGAAAAGTGGCAGGCGAAATAGCTATATGCCCTTCTTTCAAGCCTCGCACTGCCGCAATTTCTTTGCTCACTTTTTTAGCCGGTAAATGACCACCTGTTCCGGTTTTGGCTCCTTGTCCGCCCTTGAAATGAAAGGCCTGGACGTGATCTAATTTATCCCAGGAGAATCCAAATTTTGCAGAAGCTAATTCGTAAAAATACTTGCTGTTACTTTCTTGTTCCTCAGGTAGCATCCCACCTTCACCGGAGCAGATTCCTGTCCCTGCCATCTCGGCTCCTTTGGACAAGGAGATTTTGGCTTCACGTGAAAGTGCGCCAAAACTCATATCTGAAACAAACAAAGGTATGTCAATGGTCAAAGGTTTTTTGGCCCTGGACCCAATGGTAACTTCAGTCATAACATCTTCATCATCGAGAAGGGGACGACTTGCTAACTGAGCCGGTAAAAACTGAATATCATTCCATTTAGTTAAGGTGTTTCTGTCCACACCCATAGCGGCCGAAAAGCCGTGATGGCCAATGTTTTTTAGTCCATTTTTGGATAACTCCTTGATGTAACCTGTGTAAGGCTCGGTATCTTCAGGATGAGTGTCTGCATAGGCCCCGAGGTATTCGTCTCGATCAAAAGGTTGCGGATGCTCGATCACATAAGCATTGATTTCATGTTCATCTACGTACAGGGTATCGCCTTCGATTTTGGTAGAAAATTTATGAAGCACTTCCTTGTTGTTATATTCAGAAACGCCGGTATCATAACGATAATCCCAACCGTGGACACCACAAATAAGATTATGTCCCTCAATGCTGCCGTCTGCCATAAGGGCTCCTCTATGTAGGCACCTTCCGTAAAGAACAGACACTTCCTTTCCATATTTTATGATTACTAAATCAAGATCATTCACCAATGCATGTTGAGGTGATTTATCTTTTAATGAATCTATTTGGGCGATAGCAATGGGTTGTTCCATAACGAAAAAGTTAATTGATATATTAGTTTTTATGGGTTATCTAAGGTATGAAATTAACGGTAATAAAAACCAGGTCAATAAACTAGGTTTCACATCGATAATATTAGCTGGAAACTCTTATGAAAAATGTTAAGATTCTTTTCAAAATTAAGTAGATCGAGCGATAAAAATAGCAATGAGCGTGGTCGTTTATTCGCTTTTAACCTGGCATGCTGTCTCGACTTTTCTATCTTTATCCAATCTAACATAAAAAACCATGAGCTGGATAAAAACCATAGATTATGAGGAGGCCGATGGCCCGTTAAAACGCATGTACGATCGCGTAAAAGGCCCTGATAATAATATAGACAACGTGCTGCTCATCCATAGTTTACGACCTCATACACTGACCGGGCATATGACCTTGTATAAAAGTGTGCTTCACAATTCAAACAATACCTTGCCCAAATGGTATCTGGAAGCCCTGGGTGTTTACGTGAGCCATTTGAACAATTGCGACTACTGTGTACAGCATCATTTTTCGGGATTCTCAAGACTCTTAGACAATGATGAAAAGGCGAATCAATTTTTTGAATGTATTAAGGATGATTCCCTGGAAACGTATTTTGAAAATCATTATTTCCACGGAATTATATACGCAAGAAAAATCACTCAGGACCCTGTTAGTATTACCGAACAGGATATCGATGACTTAAGATCGGTTGGTTTTTCCGATGGAGAAATTCTCGAGATCAATCAGGTAACGAGTTATTTTAACTATGTGAACCGAATGGTCGTAGGACTTGGTGTCACTACTGAAGGTGATATCATTGGCCTTTCGCCCAACAACAGCGACGATCCCAAAAACTGGAGCCACCAATAACAAATAATGGAATGACTTATCTTTACCTAAAAGGAACATAATCCATGGATTACTTTTTAATTATCACCACCCTAGTAGTACTTGCCGCCGCATTTGGATACCTCAATGTGCGTTTTCTAAAATTACCCAATACCATTGGTCTCATGGTTATCACCATTGTATTTACGCTGGCGGTAATTGCCCTGAGTTATTTTGATAATACTTTATTGAATGCCGAAAAATATATCATAGCTCAAATAGATTTTGAAACTGTTTTATTAGACATAATGTTGAGTTTCTTGCTCTTTGCCGGAGCATTACATACCAACTTTGAACAGCTAAAAATACAACGATGGCCCGTACTCGTATTTGCTACGCTTGGGGTTTTGGTCTCTACTTTTTTGGTGGCGACCGCCATGTTCTATTGTCTGCAATTGCTGGGATTGCAAGTGGATTATATATATTGTTTGCTCTTTGGAGCCTTGATATCACCTACTGATCCTATCGCCGTTTTAGGGATACTGAAACAGGCAGGAGTTCCTAAAAAACTGGAAACTAAAATAGTAGGTGAGTCCTTGTTTAACGATGGAGTGGGAGTGGTGGTCTTCTTGACCCTATTTCAAATTGCCTCCGCCAGCGGGACTGAAATAGAACCTTTGGATATCCTCAAAATGTTTGGTGAGGAAATAATAGGCGGAATTTTGTTGGGCTTGTTCCTGGGGTGGATCACTTACAGGCTTATGAAATCCATCGACGACTACGATATTGAAGTGATCATTACCCTGGCCGCAGTTATGGGTGGAACAGTGATCGCACAAAAATTTCATCTTTCGGCACCTCTGGCCATGGTGACAGCCGGGTTGATAGTTGGAAATAATACCGTAAGAGAATCTGCCATGTCTGCAATTACCGAAAACTATGTCGATAAGTTTTGGGAGCTAATTGATATTTTACTCAATACGATCTTGTTTGTTCTCATAGGTATGGAAATGCTGGTGTTGACTCTGGAGGGTAATTATATTATCGCCGGCTTGATAGCTATTCCTATCGTATTACTTTGCCGATTTACATCTTTACTTTTCCCTATCAATTTCTTTAAGAAGCGCTTAGATTTTGTGCCGAACACTAATCTTATCATGACATGGGGTGGCTTGCGCGGAGGAATTTCCATCGCCTTAGCGCTTGGACTCACACAAGAAATGCATCGTGAATTGTTTTTAGTTATCACCTATGTGATCGTGGTATTCTCTATAATAGTTCAAGGATTAACGGTAGGTAAGCTGGTGAAACGTCTGGGTCGATCTCAGCTCTAATACCAGCGCTTTTTGTTCCTCCTGGAGGCTGCAGATTTCCTCCCTTTTTTATATTTACTTCCCTTTTTTTTGTGAACCTGAGGCTTTGCTTCCGGGTCCAAAAGGTAGGGATGATCTTCTTCAATAGTGATGGCTCTTTGCATCAATTTTTGGATGGCGGTGATGTAATCTCGTTCTTCGGCCGCACAAAACGTATATGAGAGGCCCTCATTGCCGGCTCTGCCCGTTCTTCCAATACGATGGACATAGGTCTCCGGAATATTGGGTACGTCAAAATTGATGACTGCATCCAAATTGTCTATGTCTATCCCTCTGGAAGCCACATCGGTTGCTATCAAGATAGATACCTCTCCTTTCTTAAACTTATTGAGGGCTTTCTGTCTGTCGCTTTGAGTCTTGTCACCGTGAATACTATCCGCATTATAGTCATTCTTCAACAGAGTTTGTTCAAGTTTGTTCACCCCATTTTTTGTCCTTCTGAAAATCAGAATGTTTCCCCTGATCGTGTTGCGCAAAAGATGAAGGCACAACTCGATCTTTTTAGATTTGGGCACATAGTATAAAAGTTGTTTTACACCCTTAGCGGCAGAAGATTCAGGAGTTGATTCCACCCGTTCGGGGTCATTTAAAATGGTTTTTGCAAGTTGTACCACTTTAAAAGGCATGGTAGCCGAAAACAATAAAATTTGCTTTGTTGGGGGACATAGACGCTCAATTTTTTGTACGTCATCAATAAATCCCATATCGAGCATGAGATCGGCTTCGTCTATGACAAATGTTTCTACCCGGCTCAGGTTGATCTTATCTTGCTTATGTAGATCCAATAATCTTCCCGGAGTGGCAATTACAATGTCCACACCTTTTTTAAGAATATCTATCTGTGGTTCTAATGAAGTGCCTCCAAATACCACACAGCTGCGAAGGTTGGTATATTTACCATAGGATTTAAAGTTTTCCTGAATTTGGACTGCTAATTCGCGCGTGGGACTTATCACTAGCGCTCTGATCTTTTTTCCTTTTTTGACAGCATCCTGTTTGTCGAATAACAGTTGAAGGATAGGCAGGGCAAATGCCGCTGTTTTTCCGGTGCCCGTCTGTGCGGAAGCGATCACATCTCTTTTAGCCAAGACCAATGGAATGGTTTGCATCTGAATGTGAGTAGGCGTTTCATACCCGCTATCTACTATGGCTTTTAAAAGTGGTTGGTTTAATCGAAGTTCATTAAATGACATAGTTTCTTGTTTTACAACAAAGCCACAAAGATATGGCAAAATGATGTCTTGTGTTGCTATTGTACTTAGGAATGATTATTAAAAACTTACCTTTGCGAAAATCAATTTTATGCCGCATAAAGCCGGATTTGTAAACATTATTGGCAACCCAAATGTTGGCAAAAGCACCTTGATGAATGCTTTTGTTGGCGAACGTTTGTCGATCATTACAAGTAAGGCTCAAACCACTCGCCACCGAATACTGGGGATAGTGAATGGTGACGATTTTCAAGTGGTTTTAAGCGATACGCCGGGCATTATCAAACCGGCCTATCGGCTTCAGGAAAGTATGATGGATTTTGTTAGATCCGCTTTCGAAGATGCAGATGTATTACTCTACCTCGTTGAATTAGGCGAGAAGGCATTGAAGGATGATATTTTTTTCAAAAAGATCACCAGCGCAAGGATCCCTGTACTTTTATTGGTGAATAAAATTGATAAAGGAGATGAAGAAAAACTAGCAGTTGCGGTCCAATTGTGGCAGGAAAAAGTACCGAATGCCGAGGTTTTTGCCATTTCGGCTTTGGAAAATTTTGGTGTCTCTCAGGTATTTAACCGAATTATCGAGTTATTACCCGAATCTCCACCATTCTACCCGAAAGATCAATTGACCGATAAGCCGGAACGATTTTTCGTCAACGAGACCATTCGTGAGAAAATATTGATGCACTACAAAAAAGAGATCCCTTATTCCGTGGAAATTGATACGGAAGAATTTTTCGAGGACGAGAAGATAATTCGTATACGATCTGTAGTGATGGTGGAACGCGAAAGCCAAAAAGGAATAATTATTGGCCACAAGGGGTCGGCCTTAAAACGGGTAGGAGTAGAGGCGCGTAAAGATCTGGAGAAGTTCTTCGGAAAACAGATCCACCTCGAGTTGTATGTAAAAGTGAATAAAAACTGGCGGAGTAATGAAAAACAGTTAAGACGTTTTGGTTATAATAAGAGATAAGTTCGATCCCGATAACTATCGGGACCAAATAAAATAAAATAACTTTGGAAATTGTAATTCGTTCTTTGGTGATCGATACTAGAAAAAATACCCAATTCAAATAGAAAAAATATAATTTTGTATTTTAAAAACAAACCCAAATTATGAGTATTGTCGCCATAGTTGGAAGGCCCAATGTCGGGAAATCCACCCTTTTTAATCGGTTGATCCAACGTCGCGAAGCCATCGTTGATGCAGTGAGTGGTGTGACACGAGATCGCCACTACGGCAAAAGCGATTGGAATGGGAAAGAATTTTCATTGATCGATACCGGCGGGTATGTAAAAGGTAGCGATGATGTTTTTGAAGCCGAAATCGATAAACAAGTAGAGTTGGCGATCGATGAGGCGGATGCGATTATTTTTATGGTAGATGTGGAAACCGGTGTGACTGGGATGGATGAAGATGTGGCGCATTTACTTCGGAAAAGTAAAAAACCATTTTTTCTTGCGGTGAATAAAGTCGATAGTGCTAATCGTCTAAACGACGCGGCCGAATTCTATTCTTTGGGGGTGGAAAAATATTATACACTTTCCAGCATCAATGGCAGCGGAAGTGGTGAGTTACTCGATGATCTCGTAAAAGTGCTTCCGGACGAACCCGAACGGACCGATGAAGACTTGCCGCGATTTGCTGTTGTGGGTCGGCCGAACTCAGGAAAATCTTCATTTATCAATGCCCTGATCGGTGAAGAACGATTTGTGGTGACGGATATTCCCGGCACTACTCGCGACAGTATCGATACAAAATACAACCGTTTCGGATTCGAGTTCAACCTGGTAGATACTGCCGGGATCCGTAAGAAGAGCAAAGTGAAGGAGGACATTGAGTTCTATTCAGTGATGCGAAGTGTTCGTGCTATTGAATATTGCGATGTGGTCATCTTACTATTGGATGCAACTCGTGGATTCGATGGGCAGGTACAGAATATCTTTTGGCTGGCCCAACGCAATAATAAAGGGATAGTGATCCTGGTGAACAAATGGGACCTGGTGGAGAAAGAAACACAAACCACCAAGGAGTTTGAGGCCCACATTCGTAAGCAATGTGAGCCTTTCGTCGATATTCCTATCGTCTTCATATCGGTTTTGACCAAACAGCGTATTTTTAAAGCTATAGAAACTGCCGTAGACGTTTATAAGAACCGAAGCAGGAAGATCAAAACTTCGGTACTGAATGATACCATGTTGCCTATTATTCAGGCTACGCCACCTCCGGCTTATAAGGGAAAATATGTAAAAATAAAGTTTTGTACCCAGTTGCCTACTCCCCACCCTTGTTTCGCATTCTTTTGTAATCTTCCACAGTATTTGAGAGACCCCTATAAGCGTTTTATTGAGAATAAGCTTCGTGAAAACTTCAACTATACCGGGGTTCCTGTCACTATTTATTTCAGAAAAAAATGATTTTTTGGAATTATTTATCGCTTGGTTAACCGTAAAGTTATCGTCAAATATGTCATAATTATTTCACAAAAAGTAAAGTATATTTTACATTTAGAATAATTTGTTTTACATTTGTACTATCAAGTAATAAATCATCCCATATGAAAACGAACTATTTACTACCCTACAAGTTTAAAGCCCTGGGTTGGGTTTTGTTTATCCTCGGCATAGTTGGAGGTCTCTATGTTCTTACCACCAATTATGAACAAGATATCTTAAGCACGAATGTACTTTCCATTTACAAAGGCGAGAGTCTGTCTGGTAAAGAAAGTGGATTTTTTAAAATTATTAAAAACGATATACTGGACGAAATTGTCGCCTTATTCATTATTGTAGGAGGAATGTTTGTCACCTTCTCCAGAGAAAAAGTGGAAGATGAGTTTATTTATAAATTGCGTAAAGACTCTCTGGTATGGGCGGTCATTTTTAATTATTCGGTATTGCTAATTGCAATTCTCTTTGTATATGATTTTGCCTTTTTTGACGTGCTGGTATTTAATATGTTCACCCCCCTGATGTTTTTTATTCTTCGTTTCAATTTTCTAAAACTTAAATCCAGAAGCCATGAAGAATAAGATAAAAGTACAGCGTGCCATGCACGACATGACTCAGGCAGATCTGGCTGAAAAGATCGGTGTGAGCAGACAAACCATCAATGCTATGGAGAAAAACAAATATGTGCCTTCGACAGTATTAGCATTGAAGATTGCCCAACTCTTTAAAATACCTTTGGAGGAAATTTTCTTTTTGGAAGGAGATGAATAAGGCTGGAAGCACGAAGCGTGAAGTATGAAGTCAGAAGATTAAATTGAAAAGTGAATAGTGCTTGTCCGTCCGAAGCATTGGCGAAGGCGGAAAAAGTGAAAAGTCCTTGTCCGTCCTAAATAAAATGAAGGCGGGAAATGGGGTAAGGGAACTAAGGCATAAAGCACAAAGCGTGAAGTCGGAAGTCGAAAAGCATAAAGACCGAAGATAGATTCAACAATTCAACGATTAAAACACAAACCATCAACCAATACTAGAGGTTGTCCTTGATTTTCTGTAATTCGGCCTTCACCGTTTCCAATTTGCGAATGATCTCAAAGTTATCCAGAGTTTTGTGCTTATTTTCTTTTAAGTGGATCTTAGCACCCTCCAAAGTAAAGCCTCTTTCCTTGACCAAATGATAGATCAGCTCAAGGTTTTTTATATCGTTGGGTGTGAATTTACGATTCCCTTTGGCGTTCTTTTTGGGCTGGATTACATCGAACTCTTTTTCCCAAAAACGAAGCAGCGAGGTGTTGACATCGAAAGCTTCGGCGACTTCGCCAATACCGTAATATCGTTTTTCGGGTAGTTCTATATGCATTAATCGAGGGATTCGTTCTCTATTTGCGATTTTTTGAGGAGGTCTGCAAATTCTTCCGGAGTCAAGTTTCCGTAGTAAAAATTAATAGGATTTATGCGTCCGTGATCTTTAAAGATCTCGTAGTGCAGGTGGGGAGCCTCACTTCTACCTGTACTTCCAACAAAACCGATTAGATCACCACGTTTGACTTTTTTACCTCTGCGTACGTTGTATTTATACAAATGCGCATACAGACTTTCGTATCCAAAACCGTGATCGATCCGGATGTGCCTTCCATAGCCGGATACCGAGTTATCGGCTCTTTTAACCACTCCATTACCAGAAGCATAAACAGGTGTCCCTCTAGGTGCGGTGAAATCCATTCCCCAATGAAATTTACGAGCCTTGGTAAACGGGTCGGTACGATATCCAAATCCGGAGGCCATTCGGATGAGATCATCATTATTGACCGGCTGGATGGCCGGGATAGCTTCCAGTAATTTTTCTTTTTCCTCGGCCAGGGTGGTTATTTCATCCAACGATCGGGACTGCACCACAATTTGCTTGGTGAGCACATCCAGGCGTTTATTGGAGTTGATGATCAACTTTGAATTATCGAAGCCTTCCAGATCTCTATAGCGATTGATGCCGCCAAAACCGGCTTTTCGCTGTTCGTCAGGGATAGGGTTGGCTTCAAAATAAACCCGATATAAATTGTTGTCACGGTTGGCCAATTCTTCCAAAACAATTTCGGCCTGCTGCATTTTACGATTTATCAGGTCATATTGAAATTCCATATTGGCCAACTCACGATTTAACGCTTTCTCCTTTGGTGTTTCGATATATGGGATATTCAAGTAAATAACAAGAAGCAAAAAACCGCTTAGCAGCATTCCCAGGAGGGTGAGGAAAAAGATACCGATTTTACGCCCTTTTCTAGATTCGATCTTTCGATAAGAAAGGGTATCGCTATCGTAGTAATATTTTACCTTAGACATAATGTTAAAAAGTCCTATTTTTGCGGTTGATGGACAGTGCTGACCATTTCACAAACGCAATGTAATGATAGAAATTGTTTGGCCACACAATATACGTAAATTCAATTAATCGATTTTTATGACATCCGGCGAAATACGCAGTAAATTCTTAGAATTCTTTAAGTCAAAATCGCATACCATAGTGCCGTCAGCACCGATGGTGATCAAGGATGACCCTACCTTGATGTTTACCAATGCCGGGATGAACCAATTTAAAGAATACTTTTTGGGTAATAAAGAACCCAGGCATACCCGGATTTCCGACACTCAAAAATGCATACGGGTAAGTGGTAAGCAAAACGATCTGGAAGATGTGGGGATCGACACCTATCACCATACCATGTTTGAGATGTTAGGAAACTGGAGTTTTGGCGATTATTTTAAGAAAGAAGCGATTGCTATGGCATGGGAATTGTTGACTAAGGTCTTCAAAATTGACAAAGACATGTTGTATGTCACTATTTTTGAAGGCGATAAAGCAGAAGGACTGGAACGGGATACTGAAGCCTATGATCATTGGAAAACCTGGATTTCCGAAGATCGGATCCTCAACGGAAATAAACAGGATAACTTTTGG
>SMXJ01000133.1 GCA_004356305.1 Bacteroidota bacterium
AGCTGAAGAGATCCATAGCCAAGTAGTGAGCATTCCTATGAATCCCCTAATGACGGCAGAGGAAGTTGAGAAAGTAATTTTTGTCCTTAATAGTTATTAGTTATTGGTGGATAGTGGATAGATAACAGAGGATAGTGAATAGTGAAAAGTGAAAAGTGGTAAAGTTAAACGGTGCACATTAATAAGAGTTAATTGATAAATAAGGATTGACCGAAATTGAAATCTAGTTATATGGATTCACTTTTATTAATTGTTGAAGAAATATTTGCAAAACAGGAATCGCTATCATACTCATATACTCATATACCAACATACTCATACACTCATATACTAACAACTATCCACTAAATACTTAAAATTGAAAGTACCTAAGTTTATTCGCGAAAATCTGTTATTAAAGATGACCTCTTTGAACGCCGGAGTGATAGGTATTCGACTGGTGATCTCTTTATTTATTCAGCGATTGTTGGCGGAATTGGTAGGCGAGGCCGGAATTGCCAAAATCGGACAACTTCGCAATTTATCACAGCTATTGACCTCTTTTTCTTCCGTTGGTATTTTTAGTGGTATCGTAAAGTATGTTGCAGAGTATAAAGAGGACAAAGAACAGCTTCAGAAGTTATTTTCGACCTCTTTTGTTTTTGCTGTTTTGGGTTCTACGATTACCTGCGCTGCGCTGCTGATTTGGGCCAACCCCATAAGCAATGCGCTTTTTGGCTCTTCGGAATTTGTATACCTCATAAGGCTTTTGGCCATCGTCATTCCATTTATAAGTATTCAAAGGATATTCAACGGGGTTGTAAATGGCTTATCACAATACAAGAAATTTGCAAAAATAGACCTGTTAGGATACCTGTTAAGCGCAGTATTGACGGTGATTTTTCTACTTCAATACAATATTGATGGGGCATTAGTGGCTATTGCAATTACGCCGGTCATCCAGCTTTTAGTACTGCTCTTCATCTTTATAAAAGTCTTGAAAGAGTACATTTCATTTTCAAATATCTCTTTTAAAGCGCCTATGGCTAAAGGATTGTTGGCTTTTTCCTTAATGTCATTCTTTTCTACCGTATTGCTGAATTATGTTGAAATTGACATTCGTACAATGATCACCAACCAAATATCCGAAGAGGATGCCGGGGTGTGGACAGCGATGACCTTTATTTCCAGGAATTATATGGTTTTTTCCACGGCGATCTTTTCATTGTATGTATTGCCGAAATTTGCTTCTATTTATACCAAACACGGCTTCATAAAAGAGCTAGGAAAAATATATAAGACATTGCTGCCTATCTTCGGGATTGGAATGATCCTGGTTTATTTTCTTAGAGAATATGTGATCATGATCATCTACCCCGACTTTACCGGAATGGCGCCTTTATTCAAGTGGCAGTTGCTAGGTGATTTTGTACGTTTGGCATCGCTGGTATTAGCAAATCAGTTCCTGGCAAAACGGTTGGTAAGAAGCTTCATCTTTACGGAATTACTTTCCTTGGCCCTTTTCTACGGATTTGCGTATTATTTTGTAGATATATATGGTATCGAAGGAATCACCATAGCGCACTTTGTAAGATATGTGATCTACTTCGGGATTGTTTTCGCCTTGGTCATGTTCAATTTTAAACGAAAAAAGACAGTTGGATCTTAGGCTTTCCAGGTATTGATATACTTTTGTGCTATTTTTTTGTAATGATGATGATCATCTATGAACGCCGTCGCATTTCGGCCAATTTCAATCAGTTTATCCGGGTTCAAAATTAATTCTTCCAGGTGGTTAGCAATGCTTTGAACATCCGGCAGGGCATTTATCGCAACAGGGTCATCCAGTCGATAATAATCTTGAAATTCCTTCTCGGCACCGGTGAAAACCACTTTTCCTTTTGCCATGGCCTCCAAGGCATTGTACCCTTGATCGTAAGCAAATACCTGATCCAAAACAATATGCGCTCGATCGTACTTGCTTATATATTCGTGGTAAGGTAGATTCTCTACGGTTATTATATCTACTTTTTCAGGGTATTTTTTCTGAATTATCTGTAACGCCTTTTCGAAATAATCACTTCCTTTTTTTAGATAAGTTCTGCGATTGATACCGTGGAAAATGATGATCTTTTCTGTATTAGTCAGTGGAGTACACTCCAGTTGGTCCACATTGACCGGGTTTGGGATGAGCCCTAAATATTTTTTGTGGCCCTCCAAAGGGATGTGATAATCCAGATCGGAAGCGATGACTCCATCAATTTGTTCAAAAACAAAATCGTGAAAGGCTTTATGCTTTGGGCTCATATATTTTAAAACAGATGCATACTGAGCTTTGGAAATTTTTCCGCTGAAATAAGGCGTTAAGATCGAGTAACGGAATTTTTTCTGAAAAGCATAAGTGACGCTAATGTGGTCTGTTCCGCAGGAGAGTAAGAAAAGTTTTTTGTTATGGTCCTTAAGATAAGTGATGATCTCCCGCTCCACAGAAACCGAAACGCCAAATGGATTTTCGTTTATAAGCTGTACGACATCAAACCCTTTTAATAGTTCCTTCTGTTGGTTAAATTGCCTGCGCAGTGCCACTGAAGTAAGATCGATACCGGTTAACTTAAAAACCACAATTTTCAATTTTCGTTCCAATCCGTAGTCATATTTACGTTGTAATTGGATGTTGGCCGGAAACTTTTTGAACAGGTCGCCCGTAGCGATAAGCGTCACTTCATGTTCGAGTGCGACCAGACCTTCCTTTAAAGAATTATGTAAACGGCTGTATTCTCCAACCAATAGTATTTTCATCTAAATTGAATTATTGTATTTGAGTGGTTCGATGGAATTCGCAAAACAATATTTAATTAATTCAGTTATCAACGAGTATCGAAATTGTTTTTGCTCATTTCATAAATGCATATATTTGCTCATATCGGTTTCAAAAATACACATTCATGAGCTTGCTACCACAGCACGATAGAATAAAAGTGTGTTTGGTGGCGATTTCTTTAGGTAAGGGAGGCGCCGATCGATCCTGTGCTCTACTTTCACGAATGCTGCATGACCGGGGTTTCGATGTCCATATCGCTCTTTTGAATGACCAAATCGCTTATCCGTATAGTGGTAAATTGCTTAATCTGGGAAAGTTGAAGTCGGCTAGTGATTCCTTATTGAAACGATTCCTGAGACTGCGAAAATTGAAACAGTACCTGAAAAGAGAGGGAATTACTCATGTCATCGACCATCGTGCCAAGAACAATTACCAACGTGAAGTCTTCTATAAAAATTATGTTTATAAAGGAGTTAGAACCATTTACGTTGTCCACAGTTTTAAATTGGAAACTTATTTTGGTAACGACCCCATGGAATTCAAGGAACTGTATGCCGACAATTTCAAGAATGTGGCCGTTTCCGAAGGAATAAAAAAAAGACTCGAAAATGAACTGGGTCTAAGCAACCTCGTTCAGATCTACAACCCTATTGACTCTGACTGGGTAGAGAAAGCAAAAGAAAAAGTTGCTCTGCCTCTTAAAAAATATATACTTTCCTATGGGAGAATTGACGATGAGGTAAAAGACCTTAGCTTTTTGATTCAAAGTTACCATGAGTCCCAGCTTTGGAAGCAACAAATTCAACTAGTGATCATGGGCGATGGGAAGGATGAAGACAAACTTAAAAATTTAGCTGAGGAACTATCGCTTTCAGAGTATATCGATTTTTTACCTTTTACCTCTAATCCCTTTCCATTCATCGCAAATGCCCATGTTGTTGGTTTAACCAGCAAATGGGAAGGTTTCCCCATGGTGTTGGTAGAGTCGCTGTCATTAGGAGTTCCTGTAGTATCTTTGGATATCGATTCAGGGCCTTCAGAGATAATAATTCACAAAGAAAATGGTTTATTGATTTCAGAAAGGAATGCAACTTTATTCGCAACTGCATTACGGGAAATTTGTAACGATGAGATCTTATACGAGGAATGTAAATCGAATGCAGCCTCATCTGTATCTAAATTTTCAAAAGAGGTAATTTCGGAAGCATGGACAAAACTATTGACGAATGAATAGAACAACCTTAGAAAATATACAATTAATCGACATACCGAAGATAAGCGATCCGGATGGCCGTGGGAATCTCTCTGTCATCGAGAAGGATATCATTCCTTTTGAAATTCAGCGGGTGTATTATTTGTATGACGTGCCTAGTAATTCTACCCGTGGAGGTCATGCCCATATTGAGCTCATACAATGTCTTATTGCTTTGAGCGGTAGTTTTGATGTGGTTTTGGACGATGGGAAAAACAAGAAAGTGGTAACACTTAATCGCCCGGATATTGGACTGTTGATCCCTACCGGTATTTGGCGGGAACTGGAGAATTTCTCTTCGGGAGGTGTGTGTTTGTCGTTGGTTAGTGATGTGTATAAAGAAGAAGATTACATTCGCGAATACGGCGATTTCTTGTCATTTAAAAACGCTTAGCTTAATACCCAACTGCGCGATACTATTTTTCAGTTTCAGTAATTGCTTTAAATTCTTCGGACTTTGTACCAGTAAAAACCGTTGTTTCTTGTTGAGGTTTGCCAAGTCTATCTTTTTATAATTTCGCTCAAAACCGGTTTTATTTCCTTCGAGTTTTGCTATCAGGCAAAGCGAATAACGACTTATATCAAGGAATTTTTTAAGTGCCGGATTGGTGGTTTCATATTTTTCATAGGCTTCGAAACTCGGTTTGTCGCTGAGTTTTTTCGAAGATCGGAACAAACTATTCTCGATGACCCGATACCGGACACAGATCTTCGGGCTGAAAACCACTTTGTATCGCAGGCCCATCCGTACATATAGGTCGGTGTCCTGGCCACTTTTTATACCGGTATCGTATAAGCCTACAGTATCAAATACTTCCTTTTTCACCACAGTAGTAGAGCTATGTAAGATGGAATCCAGATTACTGGCCTCAAAATAATCGACAACGATGGGTTCTTTGTTTGATATGTCCACGGAGAATTGCCGGCCTGAAGTTTTGCCTTTCTTTAGTATTTCACTATTAGTGGCGAAAATCTTATAAGTACGATATTTTTCGATTAGCTTCAGTTGTTCTTCGAGGTAAAAAGGCTTCCAAATATCATCGGCATCTAAAAGTGCGATATATTCACCTTTGGCTTTTTGTATCACATAATTTCTGCCTGCCGCAGCTCCCATATTTTCTTCTGAAAAGTAGCCTACCCGGGGATCTGCTATATAGGGTTTTATTACAGCTTCGCTGTCATCGGTGGAGCCGTCATTCAAGATGACGATCTCAAAATCCTGAACCGATTGTGCCATAACACTGTTGAGGGTTTCTGCGACAAACTCCGCTTTGTTATACACCGATATGACCACAGAAAACTTAGGCATTTTTTTTATTTTTTAACTGAATATAATACCGAAGCCGATACAGATCGAACCAATATAAATTCGGGTTGGCCGAGACAAAATTTCGTTCCATTCTTTTCTTAAAAACAGAAATAAATGATGAAAAAAGGCCTGTCATCCCCAATCGTTTCAGCTTTAAATAGCTTTTTTGTATGGGCCGTACATTGTCGGCTAACCTGATTTCCTTTTCCAGATAGACGGTGGTATCAATAGCTTCCAGTGCTTTTTGTAAAAATTTCTCATTGCTTTCCAATCCCAAATGATCTGCGGGGTTTTCAAAATGATGAACGGTTACATTTTCTTTCCGAAGTAATTCTTTGAAGTAATTATCCAGACCGTATTTTTTGAATTGTAATTTTTCGCTTACTCTCAAAAACAGCTTTCGTTTGATCATAAAACATCCCGAATTGATGGACAGATAGGGCTGCTTTATTCGCTCAGCCACGGAAACGGTTTCTCTTTCCCGTCCATATTTCCATCGAAGCATCATATCTTTTGATGGAGGTTGTTCTTGGTAGGTAATTCCGCCAAAAACAACATCATTAGCAATTTCTTTCAAGTAAGGGCTGATAAAGTTGTCACTCTTAGGCATTACATCGGCATCCAGAAAAAGAAGGTTGTCGTAGCGTGCTTTTTCGGCGAGCAATTGCCGTACTCCGGTTCTACCTAAATTATTTTCAGAAACGATATAGCTTACATTTTCGAATTTCCCAATGCTTTCATTTTCGGGAAAAGGTATGGATGAAGCGTCATCACATACCAAAATATCGCACGAAATGACGGCTTTGGAAATCTCATTATACAGTTTTTCCACCAATGGAAAAACGTTGTAATTATATGTGGGAATTAAAATTGAGATCAAAATTTGAATTTCTTATTCTAGGCTGAATACTCCTTAGTGATTCTTCTGTTTTGTGATGATAACAAAGCTACATTATTATTTTCACAAAGCATTGTTACACTTATTTGGGCATCTTTCCGTTGATTGGTTATCGGAGTCGGAAGAATAAAATAAAAAAACTGAGATCACTATTGCGTGGGTTTTTGTAAATTTAAAAAGTTAAGTTGCATAGCTGATTCAAAATATCGCAATCTATGATGATATGACAAAAGCCATAAAAATTGGTATATCGTTCCTGATTTTCTTCACTTTTGGGGGACCAATAATGGCACAAACTGATGCCTGGTTCTACCTTAGGGCAAGAGATACCTTGTTCGAACCCACTTTTAAAATAATTAAAGATGAAATACGCTATACCGGTAGTGATAGTATATTGAATGATGTGTTATCAAAGCATAAGATATCGGTTTTCAAGAAAACCTACAGAAACGCTAATAGGGAAAATCTTAAAAAAACCTTTTTTGTTATCGCCGAGAATGAATCGTTAATGAATGATTTGCTCTTGAACGCATCACATCTGTTCAAATTTGGCGAACTCATTCTGGAAGAAGATAAAAAGATTTTTGAACCTAATGATTATGGCTTAACAAGTACCATTGGTGAAAATATTGGTGCACAGGTAAATTTGGATTATTATGACTTCTTGGGAGTACCCAAGGCCTGGTATTACACTACTGGTTCAAAAGATATCATTGTTGGAATTTCAGATGGTGCTGTTGATACAACCGATATCGAATTTAAGGGGAAAACAAAGGTATTTAAAAGATCTGGTTATGCTAAGGGTCATGGAATGTCTGTTGCCGAAACGGCCGCTGGGCGAGGGGACAATGGATATGGAATCCCGGGCATTTGTTATGATTGTAGCATTTATACTACCAGTTATAGTAATTTTCCTACTTTAAAGGACCTAGTCGAGCTGTCAAATGCAGGTGCAAAAGTGATCAACTGTAGCTGGGGTACAAAAAACTATTACGAAACTGCGCAACAAGCTATTTATGAAATGCTGGATAATGGAACTGTAATCGTATCGACAAGTACGAATGTAACCTTTTTGAAATCGAAAGGTAAGTTTTTTTACTATCCTGCTGCCTACGATAAAGTTATAGGGATATCCTCTGGAATGCATAGATATGAAAGTTATAAAGAAAACATCTTGGATACCCCTCATAACAATGGCACCCTTTATTACGCGAGAAATGTAAGATGGTATGTGGGCGCGAATGCAGGTTTTATTGACAATGATACAACTCAAACACCCTCACTACTTTATAAACGAAGTATAAAAAATTTAAATTCGGAAATTGATATTTTAGGCCCGGCCATTGGAGTCTTTAGATACTCGGAGTTCTATGAACATAATAAAATAGATCTAAGCACGGGGCAGACTTCAGGTGTGGTCCCTTTAATTACAGGAACCATCGGACTTATGTTTTCGCTCTATCCCTGCCTCCCAGCCGATGAAGTGGAAAGTATCCTAAAAATAACCTCCACTAATCTTGACCATATCGAAGTAAACAAGCCCTTCATTGGACTTTATGGATCTGGAATGCTACATACAGGACGAGCCGTGGAAATGGTGTATAAATTATATGCTGAAAAAGAAACCGCCTATATTCAGAATCAACAATTCTCCCGTTGGGATTTTAAGATCACTTCTCTTTCCAAAGAGATCAGGATCCGTAATCAAAAATTTACCGAAAATGCCACTCTTGAACTTACGGCAAAAAACCGTATTGTGATTGGAAATAATACTGTTTTAAGACCCGGTAGGCTAGGAAGTATATCCCTAAAAATTGATCCGGCTCTGGAAAAACAATGCGATTTGGTTTTGAGAGACCCGAGTATTGAAGAGTAAATAAAAAAGTGAATAGCGGAAAGTGAACAGCGAAAAGAGAAAAGAGCGAGGAACAGCTGTAAATGGCTTATTTTACTTACTACTTACTACTTACTACTTACTACTTCAAACTTTATAGCGTCTTCTGGACGACTTCAAACACCTGATTTTCATCGCATTTCAGGGTTTTTGAAGGGTATTTCAGTAATAAAGCATAGTCGTGGGTGGCCATTAAAATAGTATTGCCATTTTTGTTGATCTCTTGTAACACTTGCATCACCTCTACACTGGTTTGTGGATCCAGATTACCCGTGGGTTCATCGGCCAAAATTATTTCGGGGTCGTTCAATAAGGCTCTGGCAATAGCGACTCTTTGTTGTTCGCCGCCTGAGAGTTGGTATGGGTATTTGAAACTTTTTGTCTTCATGTTCACCTTGTCGAGCAC
>SMXJ01000134.1 GCA_004356305.1 Bacteroidota bacterium
CAAAATCCACACCCAGTTGTGGCAACAGCGTATTATCCGGATTTGCAAAGTAAACATAGTTTGTCATCCCTGCGAAAAATGCCAATCGTGTTTTCAATACTACCGTTACCGTCCCCCCGCTAAAGTTGGGATCGTATTTTTGGTTATACGCATTATAAAATTCACGCAGGCTTGACAGTGTTAATTTCACGTTGTCGACCGACATAGGATTGTCGGCAGTATGTGATAGCAGTACTTGCTTGTATTCTTGCTGGTAAGTTTTATCCTCTCGGGTGTTTGTAAGCTCGACAATTTCATTTCCTTTTTGGGAAAAATAACGATATTCTCCATTGATTGTATTCCATAAAAGGGTGATTGATCCATCAACTTCGATCGCCAGAGAATAGGTCTTCCCATCGACCGTATAGTCCTTTTGGGCGAATAAACTAAGGGAACATGCAAAAGCAAGAAAAAATAATAGGCGTTTCATAACATATTGATTTGGTAGAGCTAAAGGTAGAAAAATTATTGAATACGGGTTATTTTTTGAATTTCCGTCCTTTCCACCGATAATTTCCCCAAAAACTTGCAAACACTACCCAAACGATAATAAATGGATAAAGTAGGGCATTAATAAGGTATCCCGGAAGTGATATTTGGCTATTGAAAAAGCTCGCAATTGGGGTTAAAACCAGTAGGTCGGCAATAATTTTAAGAAATAGGAAACCAACATACCACTTATAGTATTCTATATTGATAACAATACCCAGGATACACGCTAAAAACACCAAATTGACCAAAAACACCGAAATTCCTAATAATTTGGTTCCCCGGTTTTTTTGTTGAGATGCTTTGGAAGCCCAACGAACTCGTTGAGAAAGCACCCCATCCCAGGATTCTTCCGGCCTGGTGATTACCGCAGCATCCTTGTTTTTAATATATTTTATGGTTTTTGGATACAATTCCCGTATTTTCTCCATCAAAAAGATATCATCTCCACTCGCGATATGGTCATTTCCTTTATAACCATTGACTGCATAAAACGCCTTTTTCGTATACCCCATATTAGCGCCGTTACAGAGTAAGGGTCTTTTCCAACCAAGTGCTCCCATGGTTACAGCCTGTAAACTCAATCCGTCCAGAAATTGAAAGTTTTTCAACAAGTTTTTGGAAGCAGGATAAACTACAGGGGCAAAAACCATTTTTGGTTGATTTTTCTGAATGTACTGGTCGTATAACTGCAGCCATTTTCCGGGTAATTCACAATCGGCGTCGGTGGTAAGGATCCATTCGTATGTTGCTTCTGCAATAGCCGTAGTAATTGCATCCTTCTTTGGGGAGGCCGAAGTTCTCTTATTCTGAATTAATTTTAGATCGCAATTATAGTCTTGTATATTATCACGAATAACCTTAAGAGATTCATCTTCCGAAGCATCATTAACCAGGATAACTTCGAATAATTCGATGGGGTAGTCCAAGGCAGCGATGGATCGCAACAAACGGGGTATATTTTCAGCTTCATTCCGAAATGGGACAATGACCGTGAACCTGGTTTTGGGAACAGCAGCAGAACCTCTAAAATAAGGCAATCTAAACATACCCGTACGTATCCATCCCAATGCTGCGAGATATAAGAAGAAGATTATGGTGAGAATATAGATCATGTATGGCGATGAGTAACCACATAAAAACTTCCCCAAACGGCGGGGATCACAAAATTGAGTAACCACATGGCCAGTACGGTACAAAGGACAGGCCATTCCGGAATACCGGCCAAAGAAAACAACCAAACTGCAATTCCACCACGAATGACCACATCAAAAATAAAAATGGTAGGAATTACCGAAGCGAGTAAATACATGGTAAAGATGATCGGCATCGCCTCGTAGGTATTGATTTCGGCTCCGAAAAAGTTGAGTAAAAAGTAAAACGATGAACTGAATATAATATATCGAAGTAGCGCATATAGTATTGTTTTCACCTTTAACCCCATCGGTAAATTCTTGGTGTAGCGCAGGATCTTCCCAATCGAAAGGCCTTTTACTATCAACTCTTTTTCCTTAAAGATATAAGCTGTTATTCCGAAGAAAATAAGGGTTAAAATAATTAGTACACTATTGGTAATTGAAATTGATAAACCAAAATTATCCGCTACATAAACGAGTCCGTAAGACCCGAATATACAGGTGATACCCATTTGGGAAAAATTTGAGAAGAAATTCAATAATAGCACTTGCTTTCGTTTATCAGGAGCAAATAAGTAAGCTTTTGCACCATATTCGCCAATGCGATTCGGGGTAGCCAGAGAGACCGTTAATGCGGCTAAACTCTGCCGGGCTGCCGTTGCAAGAGACAGCTTCTTAACAGGGGAGATAACGGTTTGCCATTTTAAAATTTCGAAAAACCAATTGGCGGCCGCGAATCCAAAAAAAAGAAGAATTAAAGTGCTTTGCCGGTTACGTATCGTTACTATAAATTCTGAAAAGGAAATCGACTCATTCTGTGCAATTTTCAGATAGATATATCCAAAAGTCCCCATAAGTATCAAAACCTTTAGGGCAATCAACCCATATTGCTTAGATTTGTAGGAAAGGGCTATCATGGATAGCTAAATTACATAATTCCCCCCGAACCTATTTTATCGGTCGGTTGGGTGGAATCTTAAATCGACATTTCTCATTTTGAAAGAATAGAAGTTTGGAGCAGGAAAAAATCATATTAGGCATCGATCCCGGAACCACCATTATGGGTTTTGGGCTCATACAAGTGACGGGGAAACAAATGAAATTTCTTCAACTGAACGAACTAAAACTCTCTAAATATGATGACCACTATGTTCGATTAAAACTCATTTTCGAACGTACCATCGAACTGATAGATTCGTTTCATCCCGATGAAATAGCCATCGAGGCTCCATTTTTTGGAAAGAATGTACAATCCATGCTAAAATTAGGCCGAGCCCAGGGAGTCGCTATGGCTGCAGGCCTATCTCGTGAGATCCCCATCACCGAATATTCACCAAAAAAAATTAAAATGGCCATCACCGGTAACGGAAATGCCAGTAAGCATCAAGTCGCCAAAATGTTGCAAAGTACCTTAGGATTGAAAGAACTACCCAAAAATCTGGATAGTACAGACGGATTGGCAGCTGCGGTGTGTCATTTTTATAATTCAGGGCGGGTGAGTGTCGGGGAAGGCTATAGTGGCTGGGAAGCTTTTGTAAAACAGAATGAAAAACGAGTAAGTAAATAATTCTGAATTCTGATATATAAAAAATGTCCGGAATCTATATCCATATCCCTTTCTGTAAGCAAGCCTGCCATTATTGCGATTTCCACTTTTCTACAACTCTTAAAAAAAAGGGAAAATTGGTGGATGCCTTATGCAAGGAATTAGTTCTACGGAAGGATGAGCCGATTGGTGAAGTGCAGACTATTTATTTTGGAGGGGGGACACCAAGCCTGCTTTCTTCGGAAGAATTGGAAAAACTATTTAAAACCATCTACTCGAATTATACTATTTCCGAGGCTCCCGAAATTACCCTCGAAGCAAACCCCGATGACTTGTCCACCGAAGCTTTAGCGAAGGGGGACCTGTCTGTTAAATCCATGAAGGAAGTTGGCATCAACCGCCTGAGTATTGGTATTCAATCATTTTTTGAAGAAGATTTAAAACTATTGAACCGTGTTCATTCCGTCGATGAAGCATTCGAATGTGTTGAAATGGCGAAAGAACATTTTGATAATATAAGTATCGATCTAATCTATGGCATCCCGGGCCTCAGTGATGTGCGTTGGTTAGAAAACGTTCATAAGGCTATCGCCATGGATATTCCTCATATCTCCTGCTATGCCTTAACTGTTGAACCTAAAACAGCATTAAAAGCCTTTATTGAAAAAGGAATTATCCCGGCCGTTGAAGATGATGTGGCTCAAAACCAACACGAAATATTATTGAGGGAAACAGAAAAAGCAGGCTACGATAACTACGAATTTTCCAATTTCGGGAAGCCGGGGTTTTATTCTCAAAACAATATGGGGTATTGGCAAGGGAAAACTTATTTAGGGATTGGTCCTTCAGCACATAGCTACGATGGTGACCAACGGAGTTGGAATATTGCGAATAATTCAAAATACATCGATGAAATTGAAGCTGGAATCCTGCCATCCGAACAGGAACGTCTCTCAAGCAAGGACAAATACAACGAATATGTGATGACGAGACTTCGCACCCAATGGGGAATTTCATTGGATGAGGTGCGTGATCTCTTCGGAAAAGAACGTCACGACTATATGTTGGAGCAGGCACAGCCCCATATCGATACAGGTTATTTGGCCATTATCTCTTCGAGTGATTCTGCAAAAAAGAATAGTATCGAGCAGCTGATCGTCACAAAAAAAGGTAAGTTTTTAAGTGATGGGATCGCGTCCGATCTTTTTCTGATCGAGCCGGCTTAACAAATGTCAGTTCGAGTGATTCTGAATCGATGCGAATCGAGACTGAATTGTATCGAGAACCCAATAAATGAAAAGCGTGAAAAACTTCTCGATACAATTTTCAAATGCGCCGTCTCAATTTGAATTTCACTCTAAGAGATAATTGTTTATTGTATATTTCAATTGTGAAATTCATCGTCCAAATAAAAAACCAAAAGTATACCGTCGATCGATCTAAGCCATTGGATATTTCCATCCCGTTGAAGGCCTCCGGTAATAACTTAGGCGCCTGGAATTTGGGCAAACCTACTATCGAGCCCGTTAAAATGGACGATTGGGTGGGGAGTGTGAAAAAAGGGGCTTCGGTTAATTTTAATAATATTTCCTTCAATCCGCATGCCCATGGCACCCATACCGAGTGTGTGGGTCATATCTCAGAAGAATTTTATTCTGTAAATAAGAGCTTGAGACAATTTTTCTATTTGTCTGAAGTAATTTCGGTAACTCCTCAAAAGACGGGCAATGATATGGTAATATTAGCTTCAGAAGTTGAAAGACTGTTAGAAGGAAAGCAGCCTGAGGCATTGGTCATAAGGACCCTTCCCAATACTTCGGATAAAAAGACAATGCAATACTCCAACACCAACTGGCCTTATCTGGAAAAGGCCGCCGCCGAATACATAAGAGATTTAGGAGTGTCTCATTTATTGATCGACCTACCTTCGGTTGACAAAGAAAAGGACGATGGAAAACTATTCGCGCACAGAGCCTTTTGGAACTTTCCGGATGCGACCCGATTCGAAGCCACCATCACTGAATTTATATATGTTCCGAACCACATTGATGATGGGAGTTATTTGCTCGATCTTCAAATAGCACCTTTTGAAAATGATGCGACGCCCAGCAAACCGATCCTTTATAAATTTTTAGAATTATGAAAACTATCTTAAAAATTGAAGAGTTAGCACAATTCGTATTGGGAATTATGTTGTTTACGACATTGGATTTCAAATGGTGGGTATTCCCCGCTTTATTATTGACTCCGGATATAGGAATGTTGGGTTATTTAGTGAATACGAAGACCGGAGCCTTTTTCTACAACCTATTTCATCATAAAGCGATCGCAATTGCAATTTTGATTTTGGGTTACTTTTATTTAGGAGAAACGGTTACACTTATCGGATTGATATTGTTTTCACATGCCGCATTTGATCGTATTTTTGGTTATGGCTTAAAGTATTCCGATAGTTTTAGGCATACGCACTTGGGAAAAATTGGTAAGGATTGACGTGATTATGAATAGGAATTATTACTACATATTGATGCTTTCATTTTTTTTATCCGGTTTTTTAATGGGTCAGGATTATGAAAGAATTGATGCGACCATAGAATTGTATCCGACGAATTTTTCGTCTGCAGAGGAGCTTTCAAAATTGATCTCCCGTGATTTCACTTCCGAAGAAGAAAAAGTGCGCGCTATCTATACATGGATCATAAGAAATGTAGCCTATGACCCGGATGAGTATAAACAATTCAATTATAATTTTAAAAACTATCGGGAACGAAACGCAAAGGAGGAAATAACCCGTAAAAAAGTGATCCAAAGAACCTTGAAAAAGGGCATCGCGGTATGTGAAGGATATGCCATGCTCTTTGAGCGATTGTGTGAGTTGCAGAGTATTTCGAACTATTTGGTGCGGGGGGATATTAAATCCAATTTTAACGATATTGGCCGTCCGTTCAAGAAAGTTCATATGTGGAATGTCGCGATGATAGATGGGCAAACTTTTCTCTTTGATGCTACCTGGGGTGCGGGAAAATACGATGGAAAATTTATCAGGGAACCGTCCTATTTTTACTATAAGACTCCCCCAGAACAACTCATCAAAACACACTATCCTCATTTGCAGGAAGATACTTTTTTAACCGAAATATTCACACGCGAAGACTTTGTTGCGATACCACTTTTAATAAATGAGAATTTGCTTTTAAGTGATATCGAATCTCCTTCTCTCGGAGTTATTTCTTCTTCGGATGAGGATGGGATGATAAATTTCAGAATCAGAAACATCGTTCCTTCTACCATATCGTATTCCTTCGGAAATGAAAAAAAAGCGATCACCTTTTCAGAAATTGATGGAGGAATTCAATTTTCAGTTCCTATAGTATTGGGAAAAGAAAACCTGTTGATTTATTTTGATGATGAGCCTGCTTTGGGCTATAAAGTGAAATGACGTGAATATCGAAGAATTTCGCGATTATTGTCTTTTCAAAAAAGGAGTCACCGAATCTTTTCCGTTCGATGAAGAAACCCTCGTTTTTAAAGTGATG
>SMXJ01000009.1 GCA_004356305.1 Bacteroidota bacterium
TCTCGGCCAGAATTTTGAACTTCGTAAAAAGAAATTAGAGTTTTAGTTTTTTGGCGTAACCCAAAAAATTCGTTTCACATCATTTTTAGGGTCGGGTCTTCGCTACTCGCTTTTTTTAATGTATAAGACCTTTCGACCGCCCCTGTCTGCCGATAAATGCAGGCTCAAGGCGATAGTAAAAAAGAGCTCAAACATTTAGCCGCGCAGAGCGCAGCTAACGCTCAACCCCTTACGCCTTCGATCTTTCCCTCCAAACCAGCGACATCAATATGTAAACCGTGATGATAAGTGGTATTGCCAAAAATTTCAGTAAAACCGATGAAACCAAACAGAATACCAGGAAAATATAGCGCCTGGCATTGGATCTCATATCCCAGGTCTTGAACTTTAAGGCAAAGAGCCGGATCTCAGCATTTAAAAGAACACAACTCAGCAAGGTCATCCCTATTAAAAACCATCGGTTAAGAATGATGGCGTCGGACCAATTTGCCGGTTGGAGTTCCAAAATAAGAGCGAAGCTTAAGATCAATAATGCATTTGCCGGAGTTGGCAGGCCGATAAAACTATCGGTTTGCCGGGTATCTACATTGAATTTTGCCAGACGATAACCTGAAGCGACAACGATTAAAAGGCCGATCAAGGGCAGTAGCAAGTAAATGGAGTTGTTCGCACCATTTGACGAAAACACTTGGGTAATGGCAAAATACTCGCCTGTCAACGATTTACTCAATAACTGCACCATAACGATACCGGGTGCCAGGCCACTGGTGATACTATCTGCCAAAGAATCGAATTGTAATCCTACCTCGCTTTGAGTCTTTAGTAAACGAGCGGCAAAACCATCGAAGAAATCGAAGAATATTCCGAGGAAAACAAAAACAGCCGCAGCCACCAGATCGCCTGAAACCGCGAATAGCACAGCCACGCAACCACACAACAAATTAAGGGAAGTAATGATGTTTGGAATTTGTTTGACCATTAAACGAGCTAGTTTGTGTAAAAATAGCAAAGTATTTACGCCTACACCTAAGAAAATACAATATGTGTTTGAAATTAAAGTTTACTATTGTGTAAAATAGTGAGATATTTGTTGAAAATAAATAGCTTGAAAAGGATCCTATTCGCCACTTGTTTACTGGTAAGTTGCGCTCTTTTTTCCCAAACCACCCGAAAATATTCGAACGAGTTTATGAATATTGGCGTGGACGCGGCAGCGTTTGGGATGGCCAATGCCGTAGTGGCTTCAACAGCCGATGTGAATTCGGGCTATTGGAACCCTGCGGGCCTGCTCGATCTGGAAGACAAACAGATGTCTTTAATGCACGCTTCCTACTTCGCCAACATAGCCAACTACGATTACGCAGCTTTTGCGATGCCGCTTGACGGAAAAAGTGCCGTAGGGATATCGATCATACGCTTTGGCGTGGATGATATCTTGAACACCACACAACTCATAGACGATCAGGGAAATATTGATTACAATAGAATAAGTCTTTTTTCCGCGGCGGATTACGGTATGACCTTTTCTTATGCCCGTGCACTTCCTCTGGACGGATTGAACCTGGGTGTGAACGCCAAAGTAATACGTAGAATCATCGGGGATTTTGCCTCCTCATGGGGCTTTGGGCTGGATGCCGCCATTCAATTTGAGACCAAAGGCAATTGGAAATTCGGTTTGATGGCTCGTGATATCACGACAACTTTTAACGCCTGGAATATAGACGAAGAGCAGTTTGCGACCATCTCCAACGCGGTGGAAGGGCAAAACCAGGAATTACCGGAAACCACCGAAATTACAATTCCAAAATTACAATTGGGTATGGCCAAGAAATTCTTGTTTCACTCAGACTTTTCTTTACTTACCGAATTGGATTTCAACTTCCGTTTTGCACAGACCAATGATATTATTTCAACCTCATTTACCAGCATCACGCCGGCTATTGGCTTTGAGTTTGCCTATATCGATATGATATTTGTGCGGGCAGGAGTGGGAAATTTTCAAAATATCACACAATTGGATGGGTCCGAGTCGGTTGGATTTCAACCCAATATAGGAGTGGGTTTTAAATACAAAGGCGTACAGGTGGATTACGCATTGACCGATATTGGTGACCAAAGTGCAGCCTTGTATTCTAATGTTTTTTCACTTAAATTGGACTGGAGTCTTTTCAGGTAAGCCTAAGTGAAATATATTTACTTTTTTCTTTCTTTTTGTCTTCTGAATTTATCTTCGGAAGCTCAAGACTTGGAATTATCCGAGTATGCGGAAATAAGCATCCTCACCATGGGCCCGGGCGCAAATCTATTTGATAAATTCGGCCATAGCGCCTTTCGGGTCAAAGACGGTCCCAATAGACGGGATATGGTCTTCAATTACGGGACTTACGATTTCAACACGCCCAATTTTTATACAAAATTCGCTCGAGGTAAATTGTTGTATTCCCTGAGTGTGAGTGACTATAGGTCATTTTATAATAGCTATGTCGCACAAAACCGTTGGATCAAAACGCAGGAATTAAATTTAACCTATGCTCAAAAGCAAGCGCTATTCACCTATCTTGTTACCAACGCCCAACCTGAAAATCGGGATTATAGATATGACTTCTGTTTTGACAATTGCGCCACCCGAATCCGGGATGTTCTTGTAGCGGCCCTGGTAGATGATGTAGAGTATAAGGATGACTACCTGGAAGAAACCAAGACCTTCAGACAGTTGATCCAACAAAATGTGCATTGGAATTCCTGGGGAAGCGTGGGAATGGATGTGGGAATAGGCGCTGTAACCGATGTCGAAGCAACTCCATGGGAGCATCAGTTCTTACCCGAATATATTTTTCAAGCCGCCGGTAGTGCTACCATTACCCGGGATGGAGAAAAGGTTCCCCTGGTCAAGGCTACACATACTTTATTTCAAAACAAACCCAAAGAAACAAAGGTATCTTTTCTGAAAAGTCCTTTGTTCGTCTTCGTTCTCCTGGGACTATTGATTCTTATTATAACCTACAAAGACTATCGCAATAAAGCACGGAGTCGTTTTCTTGATGCTACCCTCTTTTTTATCACGGGAATTGTTGGGATCATTTTGGTATTATTATGGTTTGCTACCGATCATTCTACGACGGCCAATAATTACAACGTACTGTGGGCATTTCCATTTTCCCTGTTCTTTGCTTTTGCCATCAGTAAGAGACAACCCAAAAGATGGTTAAGACGTTATATGATGTTTTTAATTCTATCGCTTGCCCTATTGACTCTGCATTCGATCACAGGCGTACAACAATTTGCCATAGCGCTCATTCCTCTGTTTGTGGCATTGGCAATTCGATATCTGTACGTGGTTCGTTGGTTAATGAGTTAATGGGTTAATGGGTTAATGAGTTAATGAGTTAATGGGTTAGTGGATTAGTGGATTAGTGGATTAGTGGATTAGTGGAAAATAAACAATGATCAATTATTAGATAGTGTGCGGTAAGCAGTAGGCAGTGTGCAGTTAACTGAGAACTGAATACTCAATACTGAATACTCTGTACTCACTACTAAAACTACTGTCCTCTAAAAAAGATAATTGTGCTCAACGTTTTAATAACGATACTTATGTCGAGGAAGAAACTTCGTTTTTTGATGTAATAAAGATCGTATTGAAGCTTTTCCAGGGCGTCTTCTTGCGAGGATCCATAATTGGCATTTACCTGTGCCCAACCGGTTACTCCGGGTTTGATGATATGACGAATTTCGTAAAAAGGTATTTTTTCTGAAAGTTCCTTTACAAAGACAGGGCGCTCCGGTCTCGGTCCGATCACACTCATATTGCCTTTTATGACATTGATGAATTGCGGAATTTCATCAAATCGGGACCTCCTTAGAAATCGGCCAAACCCTGTGATCCTGGTGTCCTTCTTATCAGCAAATTGGGCGCCATACTTTTCTGCGTCAACAACCATGGATCGGAGTTTGTAAATTTTGAAATGTTTCCCATTTCTCCCTACACGCATCTGAGTGTAAAAAACGGGGCCTCTGTTCGCAAAAATATTTCCTATGATGATAAATGGTGAAATAAGCAATCCGAAAGTCAGGCCGATGATGGATAAGATCAAGTCTAAAACTCTATGAAAAAAGAGGTACAGCTTGTTTTGATTGCTTCTGCTAAAAGGGAAATATCGGTAAAAATCCTTATCGACATGTTGAACAGGAACGCGATGAGTGATCTCTTCGTATACCTGTGTATATTCACGTATGGGCACACCATTTTCCAGCAAGGAAATGAGTTGATTGTACAAATAAACCGTGATTCCATCATCCTGGGATGCAGCGACTACTATTTCAGAAATCGTTTGCTCTGCAATTGTCTTCGCCACATTGGTAAGCGCGAATTCCTGAAGATCGCTTTCCTCCTTTGGCTCGTAATTAATGGTATCCGTATTGATGAAACCCACCACTTTATAATTGGGATCAGATTTTTGAAGGGATCGTACGATCTCATCTATCTGTGGTGCATTCGCCACCAAAAGGACCCTTTTATAAAATCTCGGGGCAGAGATCAGGACGATGTATGCGTATCGCCAAATAAAAAGCGCCAGATTAACCGCTATATAGAAATAGACTATTTGCAAACGATTTTCGGGAAGCTCCGGTGTAAAAAAGGGCGTCAATAAATAAATGAGCACCGTCACCGAAGAGGTAAGAATGATATTTTGAACTACTATTTCAAATTTACTGGCCTTCTGAAGATTATATAGCTCAAAGATGGTAGCAAATATGGTGAGATAAAAACCGAGCACAATAGACCAGACCCAATGCTCCAAATTGATGACGAAATAATCAAAATCGAATAGTGCGCCAAGGCCATATAACACTGTAAATACCGCGACGATATCGAATATCCGCAAAAGGATTTTTCGTTCTGAAATATCAAAATGGATGTTGGATTTTTGGGACATTTGGTCGCTTTATGGCCTTAAAAGTAGGTATTTATTTATTCCCTTAAAAGTGTAAGCCAATGTTGTTTTACATTTTGCCAGTCGAAACCTTCAGCTTTCTTTCGCGCATTCTTGGAAAGCGATCTCGCCAGGTCATTGTTAGTGCAAAGTTTATGGATGGCATTTACAAATTGATCGCGATGATCAGGAAGCACCAGTAAACCGTCTTGATGGTCTGTGATTAAGTAGGGCACACCTCCAACGTTGGTCGATATCACCGGGAGGCCCAACGCCATAGCTTCCATCACACTAACCGGCATGTTGTCAAAATTGGTGGTATTTATAAAAATGTCGTAGTCCCTGGATCTTTTTCTCCAGGCTTCTTTGGACAGCATTCCCGTGAAAATAACCGGGAGTTGACGTTCGGTAGCATATGCCTTGCATTTTTTAAGAGATCCGTCTTTTTCCGGGCCTATCATGCACA
>SMXJ01000135.1 GCA_004356305.1 Bacteroidota bacterium
ATCCTAAGAATTATTTTAATGATTTTTTGGGACTGGGCTTAAGTGGTGGAGTACATGGGAAACGGTCTAAGATCGATGTTGTTTCAATAGGTTCGTTCTCTTTCACAAACGTGAATGTAGCTTATCCCGATAGTCTGGCACTTAAAAATCTACGGTTAAACGATATCCGTAGTGGAACCCTTGGAAGTGATATTCTAAAGCGGTTTACGGTCATAATGGATTATGGATCGAAGAAAATGACCCTGAGGAAAAACAGTTTTTTTAACCGGCCTTTTCATTATAATATGGCCGGGATTGTTGTTGAGCATGACGGTATTATTCCCATAAAAGATGTTACTGATAGATCGGACCGATCCATCAGAATTCAACAAAACACTCGATCCACCTCTGTTGTAAGTATTTATGTAAACCCACTGTTCACATTTTTTCTTGCACCTAAATTTGTGGTTGCTGAAGTAAGAGATGGTTCCCCGGCACACCTGGCAGGAGTATTAAAAGGAGATGAGTTACTTTCTATAAATGGAAAACCATTTTATGAATACAAATTGCAGGAAATATATGAATTGTTTTCTTCGAAAAGCGGTAGAAAAATTGTTTTGAGAATTAATCGTAATGGAGTTAAATTCAAAAAACGCTTTGTTTTAAAAGAAGTGCTATAAAAAACCGCCCACGAAAGGCGGACGGTTCTTAACTGATTAAAATGCTGAGTTTAACCGGTTTTTTCCAATATACTTTTATTGCTGGCCGCCATTACCTCACCCTTGATTTTTATGGCTTTTATCGCTTCTGTGGCGTTGGAATAGACCGTTATGGTCTTTCTAATTTTCCCAACACGTTGCGTATCATATTTTACTTTGATAACCCCGGTTTTACCGGGAGCAACAGGATCTTTTGGTTTTTCCGGAACTGTACATCCACAACTGGACTTAACATCTTGAATTATCAGATCGGCATTGCCAATATTTGTGAATTCAAAAACCCGGACACCATCACTGCCTTTTTCTATTTGACCATAGTCGATAGTTTCGGTCTTGAACTCAATTTTTGCCTGAGCATAAGCAGTAAAACTAATCAGGGCAATTACTGCTACTAAAATTATTTTTTTCATGGTTTCTATTTTTAGAAGAATACTAAAGTAGGAAACTTTCTTACAAACCGCAATATAAGTTATTCACATTAATAATTTCATACTATATCAGATATACCTACTTTTGCACATTACTTTTCAAAAACTGGACCAAAATGGCTTTAGAGTTAAAATATAATGCTCAAAGTGTTGAAGATAAGTGGTATAGCTATTGGATGGAGCACAATTATTTCCATAGTGAAGTGGATGATAGAGTGCCATATACCATAGTTATTCCCCCTCCAAACGTAACGGGGGTACTACACATGGGGCATATGTTGAATAATACGTTGCAAGACGTACTAATCAGACGTGCACGCCTTCTGGGATATAATGCCTGTTGGGTTCCGGGTACAGATCATGCATCTATCGCAACAGAAGCCAAGGTAGTGGCTAAATTGAAGGCAGAAGGTATCCAAAAAGCCGACATTTCCCGAGAGGAGTTTGTAGACCATGCCTGGGAATGGACCTACAAGCACGGAGGTATTATTCTCGAACAACTCAAAAAGTTAGGTGCTTCCTGTGATTGGGAGCGTACGTGTTTTACAATGGATGACGATTTGTCTGCTTCTGTGATCAAAGTTTTTGTTGATCTATACCGGAAAGGAAATATCTATCGTGGATATCGAATGGTTAACTGGGATCCACAGGCTCAAACCACTTTGAGCGATGAAGAAGTAGTCTATGAAGAAAAACAAGGGAATTTATATTATTTACAATATAAAATTGAAGGTACTAAAGACTTCGTAACTATTGCAACCACACGTCCTGAGACTATTTTGGGTGATACTGCCGTTTGTATTAATCCGGCAGATGAAAGACACACGCATTTAAAAGGTAAAAAAGTGGTGGTTCCCATCTGCAATCGTGTGATTCCGATCATTGAAGACGAATATGTGTCGATGGAATTTGGTACAGGATGCTTGAAAGTTACTCCTGCTCACGATGAGAATGATAAAATGCTGGGAGATAAGCACGGACTCGAAGTGATCGATATATTGAACGACGATGGAAGTTTGAACAGTTTCGGTTTGCAATACGAGGGTAAAGACCGGTTTGTCGCTCGCGAAGAAATTGTAAAGGAGCTGGAATCACAGGGCGTTATTATAAAAATCGAACAGCATATAAGCAAAGTGGGTACAAGTGAACGTACCGGTGCCATTATTGAACCAAAACTGAGCGATCAATGGTTTCTGAAAATGAAGGATTTAGCACAACCGGCTCTGGATGCCGTTTTGGAAAAAGAGATTAACCTGGTTCCGGAGAAATTCATCAATACCTATCGGCATTGGATGGAAAATGTTCGCGATTGGAATATCAGCCGGCAATTGTGGTGGGGACAACGTATTCCGGCCTATTTCTACGGCGATGGCAAAGAAGATTTTGTGGTTGCCGAAAGTCAACAGGAAGCGATCGAAATGGCACGTGAGAAAACAGGAAATGCCAATTTAAACGAAACAGACCTAAAACAGGAAGCTGACGTCGTAGATACCTGGTTCTCTTCATGGTTGTGGCCTATGAGTGTTTTTAACGGAATTCTGGAACCGGATAATAAGGAGATCAATTACTACTACCCAACAAATGACATAGTAACGGCGCCCGAAATTCTTTTCTTCTGGGTGGCACGTATGATCATTGCAGGTTATGAATACAGGGGTGAAAAACCATTCACTAATGTGTATTTGACCGGAATTGTACGGGACAAACAAAGGCGTAAAATGAGCAAATCTCTGGGGAATTCACCGGATCCTATCGGGTTGATGGAACATTATGGAGCGGATGGAGTTCGTGTTGGGATGCTCCTGAGTTCTCCTGCAGGGAATGACCTGATGTTTGATGAAGACTTATGCAAACAGGGGAGTAGTTTTGTCAATAAAATATGGAATTCTTATAGATTGATCGATGGCTGGGAGGTTTCCGAAGAAAAAGAGGAGACCGAAACCGCTGCGATCGCCATAAAATGGTATCAAAGTAAATTCAATGAGACATTGGCCGAAATTGAAGATCATTACAGCAAATATCGTATTAGTGATGCCTTGATGGCTACTTACAAGCTGGTCTGGGATGATTTCTGCTCGTGGTTATTGGAAATGGTTAAGCCGGAATATGGGCAGCCGATATCTTCAAAGACCTATTCTGAGGTTATTTCAATAATGGAAGATAATTTAAAGATACTTCATCCATTTGTGCCCTTCGTAACTGAAGAGATCTGGCAGCATATTTCGAAGAGATCGCCCGAAGATGCTTTGATAATCGCTTCATGGCCCAAAACTGAAGGATTCGATGCTCAACTCATTAAGGATTTCGATTTTAACGCACAGGTAATTTCGGGAGTTCGCACTATTCGAAAGGAAAAGAATATTTCGTTTAAAAAATCTATTGTTCTTTCGGTCATCAATTCCGAAAAAACAACAGCACGGTTTGATCCGGTGATCAAAAAACTAGGGAACATTTCAGAAGTAAAATATATTTCTGAAAAGCCGGAAGGAGCGCTGAGCTTCCGCGTGAAATCTAACGAATATTTTGTGCCGGTTACGGGTAGCATCAATGTAGAAGAAGAAATCGCAAAACTCACAGAAGAATTAAAATACAACCAAGGGTTTTTGAGAAGTGTACAAAATAAACTCAAAAATGAACGGTTTATAAGTGGTGCCCCGGAGAAGGTTATAGCGATGGAAAAACAAAAAGAAGCAGATGCTTTGGCGAAGATCGAAACTATAAAAGCTAGTCTGGCCGGGTTGCGTTAACTCTTTTCTTACTTACCGTATAAAAAATATCGATTCGCTGTATCGATATAGATCCTTTTGGCTTCATTGGTACTTATGTTTGAAATTTGAAAAAGAGCATTGGTTTTAAATGCGTTGATCAAAGGGTTATTACTGCCGGGTGAAGACTGGTCATTAGTTGCTCTTTTGTAATATGCGTACAGTTTTAAGAGAATATCGGCAGGGAATGGATCTGTGTGTGCGTTGATGTTATTCACGGCATTGGTAAAAGCGATATCCAATTCCTTCTGGGTCATTCTATTTTGTGGCGAGTATCGAAATACCACCTTTTACTTTTTCGTTGAGTGAAACTTTCACTTTTGCATCCAGGGGTAAAAAAACATCCACTCGAGAACCGAATTTTATAAATCCGCTTTCATCTGCCTGCACCGCATGTTCTCCTTCCTGAGCATAATTAACTATGCGTTTTGCCATAGCACCTGCGATTTGACGATATAGGATGTCTCCAAAACGATCTGTGTTAATAACCACGGTAGTTCGCTCGTTCTCTTCGCTGGATTTTGGGTGCCATGCTACCAAATACTTACCGGAATGGTACTCGCTGAACACTATATTACCCCCAACGGGGAATCTGGTTACGTGCACATTGAGAGGCGACATAAAAACGGAGATTTGCAGACGTTTTTCTTTGAAATATTCTTTTTCAAAAACCTCTTCTATAACTACCACTTTTCCATCGACAGGAGAAAGAATATGATCTTCATCAGGCGTAACACTCCTCTTAGGGTTTCTGAAGAACTGGAGGATGGCTACAAGCAAAACCATAAAGGTTAGCAGCAACGAAATTCGCAACCATTCTGTGGTGACAAAATGATTCACCAGCAAGCTTAAAACCACTGTAATTATAAAGGTAATTACAATTATTTTGTGACCTTCTTTATGAAACATAATCTACAATTTCTAAAACTGCATAAATAAATGGACTCGCATAGATTATACTATCCAGGCGATCGTAAATCCCTCCGTGTCCGGGCATAATGGTTCCACTGTCCTTAACCCCGGCTTGCCGCTTGAATTTTGACTGGATCAAATCGCCAAAAGTACCTAATACACTCACCATAATAGCCATCCCAAACCAGATCGTTAGTGTGAGTGATCGCGAATAGTTAAAGATAAGAAATCCTGCTAAAATCGAACCGGCTAACCCACCAATAAATCCTTCAACTGTCTTTTTTGGAGAGACTCGCTCCAGTAGTTTTCTCTTTCCGAAGTTTTTACCCATCAGATAAGCGCAAGAATCATTGGCCCATATAAGGACAAACATCCCAATTACTATTTCATCACCGTCATCTCTGTTTGGGATAAGAGTAAGAAATATAAAACCACTTATGATATAAAAAATAAGTGCGACATATTTTTTCACGACGAACATTGGAATTTTGCTAATGAGCAGTAAATTCTTCAGTAGAAAGAGATTGACAAAGACACTAAGAACAGCATAAATATAAATGGCGTTGATATCAAAAACCTTGTAGCTAAAGAAGTAAAGGAAAACACCGAATATGAGGTAGGAAATATAACTTTTTAACCGGACCAATTGTTGAAACTCAAGGATGGTAATAATTCCCAGTAATAAGAAAAGTGCTAAAAACCACTCACGCGAGGCAAATAAAGCAATTATGATAATCGAGATATAGAGTACTCCCGAGATGCATCGAACGATAAGTTCCTTCATAAATTATAGGTCTTCCAGTAGCAACAAATATAGGTTTTTTGTCCTACTTCCATAACTCATAAAGTCTTTTTCGGTGTTGTTTTCAAAGTCTTGAATAGTAGTAATATTGCTGGGTATGTGCTGTTTGCTTTGATTCTTAATAATTCGCAATCCTTCACTAATACTCTCCACCAATTGACTAGTGGTAGCAAAAATGACAAAATTAGCGGGAAGCTCGTGTAGTTTCTTTTCTCTGACTTGATTTGAGGAAAGTAAAATGGACCCATTATCGGCAACCAATGATTCACAGGGAGAGAGAAAAAATGAAGCTTCGGTATTTTTGGTAAAATTAAGATTATATCCTTCAAATTTTGAAGCGAGTTGATCATTGATACAAAAAACCTCTTTCTCATACCAATCGTTTTCGATTAAAATATTATCAAAAGTCTCTGAAATCTCTTCCCAATTTTCGCAGTATAAAAATTTCCCTCCGTTCTTATTGAAATTATAGGTAAACTTTTCGTCTATAGGCAACTTCTCCTCGGGATAATATTTACTGTGGTCAGTTTTTTTTGATTTATATACTGACCGGGTATTAGATCTTAAAAGTCTTTTAAATAGACCCATGAAAATTGAGGAGTTTAAAACACATTAATCTCCAAATATATAAAATCTAAGCTAAAATTTTGTTATGAAAATTCTAAAGATTCTGGTTAATACAGTAAATCATCCGGAATTATGAGGTTGCTACTTTAGATTCTTCACTTTGTGGAGTATCTTTTTCAAAAGGTCTTTTCCCGAAGATACGCTCTAAAGTCTCTTTGAATATCACTTCTTTATCGAGCAATTCATTGGCCAGAATAATAAGTTTGTCTTTGTGCTTTTCCAATATATCTATAGCGCGTTTGTACTGAAATTCAATGATATTGGAAATTTCTTTATCGATCAGTTCAGCCGTTTTCTCGCTATAGGGTTTATTGAAATTAAACTCGGATTCACCCGATGAATCGTAAAAGGTTAAGTTTCCTATTTTATCATTCATTCCATAAATAGTCACCATAGCACGGGCCTGTTTAGTGACCTTTTCAAGATCGCTTAACGCCCCCGTCGAGATCTCATTGAAAATTACCTTTTCTGCGGCCCGTCCACCCATAGAGGAGCAGATATCATCCAGCATCTGATCGGGGCGCACAATAAGACGCTCTTCCGGCAAATACCAGGCAGCACCTAATGACTGTCCTCTGGGCACTATGGTAACTTTAACCAAGGGAGGAGCGTGCTTCAACATCCAGCTTACCGTTGCATGACCTGCCTCATGGAATGCGATGGCTTTCTTTTCATCCGGTGAGATGATCTTGTTTTTCTTCTCCAAACCACCCACAATACGATCTACGGCATCAAGGAAATCTTGTTTCCCAACCGCTTTCTTTTCTTTTCTAGCCGCAATTAAGGCCGCTTCATTACAAACATTGGCAATATCGGCTCCGGAAAACCCAGGGGTTTGTTTTGATAAGAAATCGGTATCTACGGTATTATCTTTTTTAATTGGACGAAGATGAACTTCAAAGATCTCTTTTCGCTCTCTTACGTCCGGAAGATCCACATAGATCTGTCTATCGAACCGTCCGGCACGCATTAGGGCTTTATCCAATATATCTGCACGGTTAGTCGCCGCTACAACGATAACATTTGAATCGGTGCCAAAACCGTCCATTTCGGCTAAGAGTTGGTTTAGCGTATTTTCACGTTCATCATTCCCACCAGAGAAATTGTTCCTTCCTCGAGCACGCCCAATTGCGTCTATTTCATCGATAAAAATGATCGATGGTGCCTTTTCTTTGGCTTGCTTGAACAAGTCTCTCACTCTTGATGCCCCAACACCAACAAACATTTCGACAAAATCCGATCCAGAAAGTGAAAAGAATGGCACCTTAGCCTCCCCTGCAACGGCCCTGGCTAACAAGGTTTTACCCGTTCCCGGGGGACCAACCAATATGGCACCTTTTGGAATTTTACCTCCTAACGCAGTATATTTTGAAGGGTTTTTCAGGAAGTCTACAATCTCTTGGACTTCTTCCTTAGCACCTTCAAGTCCGGCCACGTCTTTGAATGAAGTTTTTATATCGGTCTTTTCGTCAAATAGCTTGGCTTTGGATTTTCCGATATTAAAAATTTGACTAGCGGGACCACCTCCGCCCGCTGACATGCGACGCATAATAAATATCCAAATTCCTATGATTACTACGAACGGCAGTAATGTGAGTAATATATCACCAAATATATTCTCTTCTGTATTGTTGTCGTAACCGGTGCTAAGATCGTTGTCCTTGATTATTTGTTTAAAGTTATTTTCAAAATTTTGAAGGTCACCAATTTCAAATTCGTAAGTAGCGTCGTTTGGGCCGGGCGCCAAAAAGCTATTACCTCTGTTCTTGTTATGTACCTCCTTCGTTTTGGCTTCTTCAGTGAGGAAAACTTTTACGGTTCTCCTGTTAATGATCTTAATCTCTTCTATATCTCCGGCTGCAAGATACGTCTCAAATTGAGTTTGAGATGTCTTCTTGGGCTGGGACCAACTGCTCCCACTGAAAAATTGAATACCTATAAATAACAGAAAAATACCGATGTAGATCCAGTAGGCATTAAACTTAGGTTTTTTAACTTCAGGTTTTTTATTTTCGTCCGCCATTTGGCTGTTTTAATTTAATATGTTGTCTCTATCTTAACCGTTCTTGCATCGCCCCAAAGCCCCTCGATATCGTAGAATTCTCTAATATGCTTTTGAAAAACATGAACCACGACATGAACATAGTCCATCAATACCCATTCCGCATTATCACTTCCCTCGATGTGCCAGGGTTTTTCTTTAAGGGCTTTACTCACTATTTTTTGAACGGAATTGACAATTGCATTTATCTGTGTATTTGAAGTACCATTACAAATTATAAAATAATCACATACTGTGTTCTCTATCTTCCGCAAATCAAGAATTTGAATGTCCTGACCTTTTACCTCTTCAATCCCCTTAACTACATGTGTTATGAGTTGATCTGTCCCCACAGTTTTTATTGTCATTCAGTTTATTTAATATGGCAAAGTTATTACTTTTTTGTTTCTTGTTGCTGTTTTATTCGGCAACATTAACACAATATTAATTACTGTGAAAATAATCAAACTTAATGCCATTGGTTCCACAAATGATTACTTAAAGGCGTTGTATAAGAAAATAGACTTTGAAGATCAGCTATTGGTAGTTGCCAAGGACCAGACCAAAGGTAGGGGACAGGTAGGTTCAAAGTGGCATACTGAGAGAGGTAAAAGCCTTAATTTCAGCTTATTGAGGCGATTTAATCGACTCACAATTACACATCAATTCACCATAAATTGCGCGGTGTCTTTAGGTATAAAAAAAGGATTGGAACAAATTGGCATCGGTACTGTTAAAATAAAGTGGCCTAACGACATATTGTCAGATGACAAGAAGTTGTGCGGGATTTTGATCGAAAATCAGTTGCAGGCAGGATTTATCGCGAGTTCAATTATCGGTGTTGGAATTAATGTGAATAACCGTAGTTTTCCAAACTTACCGAGAGCTTCGTCTATGTTTTTGATCAAAAAAAAGGAGTTCGATCTCGACCGGGTTCTTCAAGTGGTTTCAGAATCTATTTCTTCGGAATTGAAACGGGTCGAGAATCGGGATTTTGAAGATCTTAAAACCGAATACGAACAACACCTTTTCAGAAAAGATACCATTTCAGTATTTGAAAATGGCGAAGGCGAAAGATTTAATGGAATTATCAAAGGAATTTCCAAGACCGGAGAATTGTGCCTGGAAATGGAAAACGAATCACTTAATTATTTTAATTTGAAAGATTTGCAGCTACTCTACTAGAGTTTTTCCATGTTAGTGGCAAGGGTTTCTAAGAATTTGGTGATAGGGCCTTTTATCATCATAGACATCATTGGATTGAAGTCACCTGAAAAGATCAATTCCACTTCCGAAGAACTATCTGATAATTCTGTGATCCTGCTTTCAAGCCTAAAAGGAATTTTATCACCGATCGCCCCTAATACCACTTTGTTCGGTTTGAAGACCTCTTTTACTTCGAGTGCGATTTCAGGCATTCCTTTCAGTGCGAAGACAAAAGCATCTTCTCGAATGACCTCGAATTTGCTGATATTTTCAGGCATTAATTGCTCAAAGTTTACAACATCACACAGATATTCGCAAAGCGTATTCGCAGATTTTTGAACAGTTACTTTTTTACTTTTTAATTCCATATACATTGAGTTTTTTTGGTAATTTCAAAAAACATGCCTATCCCAATAATAATAAGGGCTATCGGGGCCATTGTGATGGATCTTCTCTCCAAACCGCAAGTGTCGCTGCCTCTTGAGAGTTGATATAATTCGAATCTTTAGCTTGTTCCAGCAGATTTTCGTAATTACTCAATGTGTTTAATCGAACATTTGCTTTGGCAAAATTTTCTTCAGCGATAGTAAACCCATATGTAAAAATAGCTACCATACCAATTACCTGAGCATTTACTTCATTTAATGCTTCCACGGCAAGCAAACTACTTTTCCCCGTGCTTATTAGATCCTCTACTACTACTACTGAATGATCAGGGTCTAAATGACCTTCAATTCGATTTTGACGTCCGTGTTCTTTTGCTTTAGGCCGTATATAAATAAACGGTAAATTTAAATAATCGGCCACTAAGGCTCCTATACCGATCGCCCCGGTTGCTACTCCCGCGATCACATCGGGTTTGCCATATATTTCCTCTATTTGATCAGCTAGATTTTCCCGGATGAAATTTCTTATCTCAGGAAACGACAATATGATCCGGTTATCACAGTAAATAGGAGATTTCCATCCGGAGGCCCAGGTGAAAGGTTTTTGTGGTTGCAATTTAATTGCATTAATTTGCAGGAGCAATTCGGCCGTTTTTTGTGCTGTTTCTTTGTTTAAAACCATACTGCAAATGTATAAAGTTTTTGTGAAAGATATTCCAATTATTCTGTCCACCGAGAAAAATATCGGTAAGCAATACACAGCAATTCCTCTTAAACTTGCAAGACTCAACAAACTCATCAAGAAGATCAATAATGGCGAGCTTTTGTACGTCAATTTGTACCATAAGAATGAAGAAACCATTGAAAAGTTCCTTCGAAAGAAATTGCCGCTCGTCGAAGCTGCCGGAGGATTGGTTTACAACGACAAGCGAGAAATTCTATTTATTCACCGAAACGAGAAATGGGACCTTCCCAAAGGACATATCGATGAAGGAGAGAGCCATCAAGCAGCTGCCGTTAGGGAAGTAGAGGAAGAGACAGGGGTGCAAGATCTAATTGTGAAACGCTATATCATGAAAACGTATCATGTTTTTAAGCGTAATGGAAAATTTAAATTAAAAGCTACCTATTGGTATGAAATGTACACGCAATACAGCGGAGATCTAAAACCACAAAAAAGTGAAGGCATTAAAAAAGTAAGGTGGAAAAACTTTGAAAAGTCCCAAAGGGCCCTTCGTAATTCCTATGAAAATATCAAACTCCTTTTTCCGAAGGAATACTTAACCACCCACCCTAACGATAGGATATCGCAGATGTGAATTCTCATAATTGGGAGATTGTTTGTGAATCCAGTCCAGTTGTGCATACCAATTATTTGCAAAGTTAGGGTCACTATCTTTTTTGGCTTCAAACTGTGCTTTGATAGCTGGATG
>SMXJ01000136.1 GCA_004356305.1 Bacteroidota bacterium
TCGATATGCCGGCGCTTCTGCCTTCTATCGCGGGGGCATCATACCCTATGCCACTGAGTTAAAAATCTCGATATTAGGGGTGAGTGATGAATTGATAAAAAAACATAGTGTAGTGAGTCTCCCGGTTGCCGAGTCCATGGCCGAACGGGGATCGAAGATCTTTCAAAGTGACTATTCCATCGCCACAACGGGAATCGCAGGGCCCACCAAAGGGGATGGGGATGATGAAATTGGGACGGTATGTATTGCCATTGCCGCCCCGAACGGGGTTATTTCAGAAAAGTTCCTTTTCGGTAAAGTACGAGAACGTGTGATTCAAAAATCTGTCAGTAAAGCCTTCGAAATGCTGCTCAAAGAAATTTCAAAAAACTAAATTTCTTTTGTTGTTGAAATCAATTTATTTACTTAAATTTGCACCCGGTTAAAAATTATTATAAAAACTAAGACAATGTCAAGAGTTTGTGAACTTACAGGGAAAAGAGCGATGTCAGGGAACAAGGTATCTCACGCGCTGAACAGATCGAAACGCAAGTTTCATGTGAATCTGGTTAAAAAGCGTTTCTATATTCCTGAAGAAGACAAATGGTTAACCCTGCGAGTTTCGACTTCAGCATTGAAGAATATTAACAAAAAAGGTATTTCTGCTGTGATCAAAGAAGCCCGTGCAAAAGGGTTCTTGAAGCAGTAATCGCATTAATTTTTAAAGTCGAGTAAGATGGCTAAGAAAGGAAATAGAGTTCAGGTGATTTTAGAGTGTACCGAGCATAAGGCAACTGGAATGCCGGGTACTTCTCGATACATTACCACCAAGAACAAAAAGAATACTCCGGATAGAATGGAATTGAAAAAATTCAACCCCATCTTGAAGAAAATGACCGTACATAAAGAAATTAAATAACTATCAAAGAGTCATGGCAAAGAAATCAATAGCATCGTTACAATCCGGATCTAAGCGTTTGACCAAAGCGGTCAAAATGGTGAAAAGTGAAAAAACAGGTGCCTATATATTTGTTGAGTCTATCATGCCGCCGGACCGTGTGAACGATTGGTTGGCTAAGAAATAATCAACCCATACAGTATTTCCTCAAAGCCACCTTTTTACATAGGTGGCTTTTTTGCACTCTGTACTCGATGTGGGGCCTGTTGGTTTAAGTGGCGAAACTGTTCATGATTATGCGGTTAAAATGTTGTAATTTTGCACCTTTATTTATGGCGTTCCCCTCCCGAGTGCTCGGGATCGGGCTTTCACTACTACATGGTAGTTTAGTTCAATCCCTAACGCAACTATTAAAGATCAATAAGAAATTATCAAAGAATCAATGAGCTTTTTTAAAAAAATATTTTCAAAGGAAAAAAAAGAAACCCTGGATAAAGGACTCGAAAAGTCTAAGTCTTCTTTTCTCGATAAACTCTCCAAAGCGGTGGCCGGAAAAAGTAAAGTTGATGAGGATGTTTTAGATAATCTTGAAGAAGTATTGATCTCCAGTGATGTCGGTGTTAAGACAACACTCAAGATCATCGATCGCATTGAAGCTCGTGTCGCCAAAGACAAATACCTGGGTACAGATGAGCTTAATAAGATCCTTCGAGAAGAGATCGCCGGACTCCTGAGTGAAACCAATTCCGGAGAAGCGACAAAATTCGACCTGCCTTCAACAAATAAACCCCATGTGATCATGGTGGTAGGAGTCAATGGTGTAGGAAAGACAACCACCATTGGTAAGTTGGCCTATCAATTTAAAAAAGAAGGTAAAAAAGTAATATTGGGGGCTGCGGATACTTTTCGGGCAGCGGCCATAGACCAATTGCAAGTTTGGGCAGATAGAACCGATGTTCCTTTAGTAAAACAAAGTATGGGAAGTGACCCTGCCAGTGTCGCTTATGATACGTTAGAGAGTGCCATCACCCGGGATGCGGATGTAGTGATCATCGACACGGCCGGCCGTTTGCATAACAAAGTAAATCTCATGAATGAGCTGACCAAAATAAAACGGGTGATGCAAAAAATTATAGACGATGCACCTCAGGAGGTATTGTTGATATTGGACGGCTCAACAGGGCAAAACGCCTTCGAACAGGCGAAACAGTTTACGGCCGCCACAGAGGTAACTTCACTCGCAGTTACCAAGCTCGATGGTACCGCCAAAGGGGGAGTGGTCATTGGAATAAGTGATCAGTTTCAAATTCCCGTAAAATATATTGGTGTTGGAGAAGGAATTGAGGACTTACAGGTTTTCAATAAATTCGAGTTTGTGGATTCGTTTTTTAATTAGAGGCAAGAAGTAAGTAGCAAGAAGTAAGTATAAGAAATGGGCAATTCTAAAAGTTTTAAGGATTTAATTGTATGGCAAAAAGCGCATCAATTGGTTCTTGAAATTTATAAAATGAGCTTGCTTATTCCAGAGACTGAAAAGTATGGAATAACTCATCAAATTAAGAGGTGTGCTGCTTCGGTACCAGCCAATATTTCCGAATCTTGTGGAAGAATCGGGTTGAAAGACAAGATTCGATTCCTTTATATCGCAAATGGCTCTCTCGAAGAAACAAAATATTTTTTAATTCTCATTGAAGATCTTAATTTTCAAGAAACGAACCTTATAATTGACAAAGCTGAAGAAGTTTCAAAAATATTAAACGCTTATATAAATAAAATGAAAGTAAGTTTGTAATTCTTGATTCTTACTAATTACTTCTAAACATGAGAACAAAATCTTTGAATAAAAACAAGATCAACGTAGTCACCCTTGGCTGTTCAAAGAACGTATACGACAGTGAAGTGTTGATGGGACAATTGCGTGCCAACAATAAGGATGTGGTACACGAAGAGGAGGGTAATGTGGTAGTGATCAATACCTGTGGTTTTATCGCTAATGCGAAGGAGGAAAGTATAAATACCATTCTGGAGTACGTTCAGAAAAAAGAGGATGGGATCGTAGATAAGGTTTTTGTTACCGGATGTTTGAGCGAGCGTTACAAATCCGACCTCCTAAAAGAAATTCCAAATGTAGATCAGTATTTTGGAACCACAGAATTACCGGGTTTATTGAAAGCCCTGGGAGCTGATTACAAGCACGAGTTGATTGGAGAACGGCTCACCACAACTCCCAAGAACTACGCCTACCTCAAAATTGCCGATGGTTGTGACCGCCCTTGTTCGTTCTGTGCCATTCCCCTCATGCGTGGGAAGCACAGGTCGACGCCGATAGAAGAAGTGATAATCGAGGCTCAAAAGCTGGCGGCGAACGGTGTAAAAGAACTTATTCTCATTGCACAGGATCTAACCTATTACGGACTGGACATATACAAAGAAAGATCTTTGGCTAAACTCCTGAAAGAATTGGTAAAAGTTGACGGTATCGAGTGGATACGGCTGCACTATGCATTCCCAACAGGGTTTCCGATGAATGTGTTGGAAGTTATGCGCGACGAGCGCAAAATTTGCAATTATATCGACATCCCTCTCCAGCACATCGCAGATCCAATCTTAAAATCGATGCGCCGGGGCACTACTCAAGAGAAAACCACGAAGTTGTTGGACAAGTTTCGAGCCCTAATTCCTGAAATGGCAATCCGAACTACGCTTATCGTAGGATATCCGGGCGAGACGGAAGCCCATTTCCAAACCCTGAAACAATGGGTACAAGAGCAGCGATTTGAGCGAATGGGCTGTTTTACCTATTCCCACGAAGAAAATACACATGCGTACCAACTTGAAGATGATGTTTCCGAGGAAGTAAAAATGCGGCGCGCCAATGAGATCATGGAAATTCAGTCACAGATCTCCTGGGAGCTCAATCAACAAAAAATAGGTAAAGAATTTAGAGTGATCATCGATCGAAAAGAGGGCACATACTATGTAGGACGCACCGAATATGATAGTCCGGATGTAGATAATGAAGTGCTCATCAATGCCGAAGAGGGCTACCTGCGCACAGGAGAATTTTGCAATGTTATAATTACTGCTGCCGAAGATTTTGATCTCTACGCAAAAGTAATTCCCAAATAATAGATTCATATCGAATAATTCTCAGATCGAAGGAATTTGGGAAGATGTTTTTACTACTTTTGAAGAAACTATGCGATATGCGTCCTGTCCTTCTTTTCATTCTCTATCTTCTTTGTTTCACTTCCTGCAAGAATGAAGTAAAAAAAGAGCCTGTATCAACTTCAGAATCAACTGAACAGCTTGTTCAGATTATGGAGAATCCTTCCGAAGAAAATAGTCAATTGCCAAGATTATTCAGCAATAACAAAGGACTTTACTTTTCCTGGGTTACACAAAAGGATTCCATGACGGTGATGAGTTATTCAGTGTTAAAGAACGGTGCCTGGATGCCTGTTTCAGAAATAATAAAAGGCGATGATTGGTTTAACAATTGGGCCGACTTCCCCGCCATCGCAGAAAATGGTGGAAATATATTGAGCAGTATCCTTCAAAAATCAGCAAATGGAACCTATACCTACGATGTAAAACTGAATCTTTATAATGCCAAAAATAATACCTGGAAAAACAATTTTATTCTTCACGACGACGGTACTAAAAGTGAGCATGGATTTGTGTCAATGCTACCCTGGGATGATGACCAATTTTTTGTCACCTGGCTGGACGGAAGAGAAACGGTGGGCAAAGGACATGGTGGTGGACAGATGACCCTGAGAGGCGCTTTTGTAACTTCTGAAGGAGAAATTGTAAATGATATTGAACTGGATCCGCGAATTTGCGATTGCTGTCAAACGAGTGCAGCAAAAACAGCGAATACTATTCTTGTGGCTTATCGCGATAGAAGTGATGAGGAAATCAGAGATATTTCAGTATTGCGTTTTGAAGATGGAATCTGGTCCCAACCACAAACTATTGGCAACGATAATTGGAAGATCGCCGGTTGTCCCGTAAATGGGCCCTCCATCGATGCCTTTGAACAAAGTGTTGCAGTGGCATGGTTTACGGCCGCAAGTGGCGAAGGCGATGTAATGGTCGCCTTTTCTAACGATAGCGGTGAATCCTTTGGGCCATCATTTAGGATAGATGCCGGCAGTGCTACCGGTAGAGTCGATATCGCCATGATCAGCGATGATGAAGCTGCGGTGTTATGGATGCAACCCAAAGGCGATGATGAGGTGATCTATCTTATGAAGATCAATAGCCATGGGCATACGGGTAATCCAATCATCATTTCGCAAACCAGCCCTGAACGTGCCAGTGGATTTCCACAGATGGAACGAATCGATGATACAGTTTATATCGCCTGGACAAAAATTGAAGAAGAAGGTAAGACTGGCATAGAGATGGCTTCCATTTCCCTGTCACAGTTATAAGCTTTTCTTTTTTACCTTTAAGACCTTAAGCCATAGTGCCCTTTCATGCATAAAAAAATTGATCTACTCAATATCGGACTTTATTGACGGCCAGGTACCATCCTAATAACTATCCAATGAAGAGTCTGTTAATTATAGGCATCACTTTCCCTGAACCAACAACGACAGCTGCGGGTGGGCGAATTATGCAGATCATACAATTGTTTGAAGAAGAAGGCTTTGAAATAACCTTTGCCAGTACGGCTTTACCTTCTGAAAGATCGGTGAAGTTCGAAGAGATAGGCATTCGAGTTGAGAATATTGTTCTTAACTCTTCTTCTTTTGATACGTTTATTCTAAAACTTAAACCGGACATCGTTCTATTCGATCGCTATAATTCCGAAGAGCAATTTGGTTGGAGGGTGGCCGACCACTGTCCTAAAGCAGTAAGGATACTGGATACAGAAGATCTGCATTTTCTTCGGAAAGCCAGGCAGAAAGCCGTGAAGGAGAATATCCCGGTTGCTAAGGCCCATTTATTCACCGAAGCCGCTAAACGAGAATTAGCGAGTATTCTTAGGAGTGATATATCACTGATCATTTCAGAAGCGGAAATGGAGTTGCTTCGAACCATCTTCGTAATTCCGAAGGATCTTTTGTATTACCTTCCATTTTTGGTGGAGGCTCTTTCCAAAGAGAAAATAGGGACATTACCCAAATATGAAGAGCGGGATCATTTTATAACTATCGGGAATTTCCTGCATACACCGAATACAGATTCGGTGATGTTCTTGAAGAAAGACATCTGGCCCCGTATCAAAGATCGACTCCCGGAAGCCGAGCTGCATATTTACGGAGCCTATGCACCCAAACACATTACTGATCTGCATAACGAAGCCGATGGATTTATGATAAGGGGCTGGACCCGGGACGTTTCAGAAGTGATGGAAAAAGCAAGAGTATGTCTGGCTCCACTGAGGTTTGGTGCCGGCTTGAAAGGAAAGTTATTGGATGCCATGTTGAATGGAACCCCGTCGATCACAACAAGTATTGGTTCAGAAGGAATGCAAGGCGAATTTCCATTTGCGGGCATGATCGAAGATGAAATTGATGGAATTGTGAACGCTACGGTCCTGCTTTATTCAGAAAAAGAACTCTGGTTGGAGGCACAGCAAAATGGTTTCAAAATAGTGGAAAACAGGTTTCAGAAGGATTCTTTTTCCATGGCATTCACACAGAAAATAAAACAATTACAGCAAAATTTAACTTCACACCGTATTCAGAATTTTATCGGGCAGATACTTCAACATCAATCGCTTCAAGCCACAAAGTATAAGAGCAAGTGGATAGAGGAGAAGAGTAGAAAGATGTAAGATATAAGATTTAAGACGTAAGATGTATGAGTTTTATCTTTGGGAATAGGGTTTAACAAGGTCGGTTTCCGCGGCGATATACCCAAAAGAAGCCCAATCTTTTCCTGAGACAATGGAATTATAAATTTCTTTAGCTTTTCTCGGCATTCCGTTGTACATATACCAATTACCCACAGCGTATTTTAGTGCAGTATTGCTTGGAGAACTTTCCGCATTCGGATCGTACACTTCTTCCAATTCTAATTCACCTTTGTAAAACAAACAGGCCTTGTAATAACTATCGTTTTCTATAACATTCATTCCCGGCTTGATATTTCGCAAATAATTATCGGCAGCATCCTTTCGGCCCATACGGCGTTGGATCATGTAGATCCAATGTGTCGCCGAGACCACGTTATCAGGATTATGGGAGGTCTGTAAGCAATTTTTGTAAGCGTCCAGGGCAGCAGGAAGATTTCGGTTGAGGTAATAGGCCAACCCCAGGTGATAGTAGATATTGCCGTGCATGGTGCTAACGGGGATGTTCTGTTCATTTGGCATTCCATCCTGTTCGACCCAATTTTCTTTACCCTGAATTAAATCGGCCGCTTTACTTAGATCGGCAATGGCCTTATCAAATTCCCTTATAGAAATATACCGATGTCCCCTGTGTCTCAGCAAGCGGGATTCGTCCGGAAATTTTTCGAGTCCGTCCGTATAGATAGCGATCGCTTTTCTATAGTCTCCGGTGTATGCGATAAATCTTCCGTACCAAATAAGGTCATCAAGATCATCGGGGCTCATCTCATGGGCTTTCCTTTTATCTTCTAACTCAGCCATGATCTTTTCTGAAGGAGTAGCAGCATAAAGGGTATCTCCCAATTGCGAAATACTTTGATATTCATGTGACCAATCTCCAGCATTGGAATTCTTGTTACTTTCTTTTTCTGAATTCTTACAAGAAACTATAAGTAGCAATACTATGGTTATGGTTAGTCTATTCATGAAGTTGGATTATTTGGGATAAAGGTAATTATTTCAGCCAGTATAAATGGAATTTCAATATCCAGGGGAATGTTTTTGACAGCCATATAGGCTTTTAACTTTTCAAGAGTAACTAGGGATTTTCGATATTTGCTGATATTCCGAAGGCATTTATACTTTGGAATAAGTAAATCTTGATTTTGTTCTTCGGAAGGTGAAATGCAGTCCTCTGGAACTTTCGTTTTATCCGATACCTGATCAAAATACCCCTCTTCGTATAGTTTTTGTATTTCTGAAGATCCCTTGTCCATATCACAGGGCTGTACGGTTCCCGTATGAAAAGAAACCACCAAGAGAATCATAAAGAAGATCGTTTTTATAAAGAAATTAA
>SMXJ01000137.1 GCA_004356305.1 Bacteroidota bacterium
GCGGGAATACCTTCAGGAGAAGTGGGATACAAAAAATGAACAAATTACCAGAGATGATCTTCTACCCATTGCCAGGGGGCAGATGATCTTGGAAAACAATGCTGCTGCAGGATCAGATACATTCCTTTTTTGCGATACAAATTTACTGGAGTTAAAAGTATATTCACAATTCTATTATGATGGTTTTTGTCCGTCTGAAATTCTAAAAGCATGTTCAAACAATCATTACGATCATTACCTTCTAACACATATTGACACACCATGGGAAGTGGATGATTTGAGAGATCGGCCCTATGAAAGGGAGAAACTATTTCGTATTTTTGAAAAGGAATTGCAACAAAACGAAGTTCCTTATACACTGCTGAAAGGGGACGAGAAAGAACGATTTGAAAAGACTACCCAGGTCTTAGCAACTTTGAAAATAAAACTAAATGCTGACCGAAAAGGACATTAAGCAAATAGAAAAACACGGACTTAACATCGATCAGGTTTATGGTCAGCTTGAGATTTTCAGGCGTGGAATTCCGTATGCGAATATAGTTACGACAGCTTCGGCCGGAAATGGGATACAGCTATTATCTTCGGATGAGCAAAAAAGGTTCGAAGCCCTTTACGAAAGAAAGAAAGACAAACTGGATATAGTGAAATTTGTGCCGGCTTCCGGTGCCGCGACCCGGATGTTCCGGTTTTTACATGAATTTTTAGATAATTATGATCCGGAAAGTGAACTATTTCGTGATTATGTGAAGAAAATCCCGAATACAAATCTCGTCACTTTTTTTACTTCTACTCAGGATTTTGCCTTTATCAATTTGGTTCGGAAAAAAATAAGGGAAAATTATCCGGATTATAAAAAATCTACTAAAGGACAGCGCTATTATTACTTTGCCAAGGCCATGATGGATGAAAAGGGGCTCAACTATGGCAATATGCCGAAGGGATTGATCCCTTTTCATAAATACATTAAATATACCACCACGGCTTTTGAAGAACAGTTGTATGAGGCTGCGTTTTATGCCTCGGTGGAAGACGATGTCTACACACATTTCACTTTTGCTGAAAAACATTTGCCCTACTTTAAAGAGAAGTACGACAGTGTTATCAAGAGGGTGAGTCGTACGACAAAAAAGACATTTCACATTTCTTATTCCTTTCAGAAGAAAGAGACAGATACCCTGGCGGTAACTCCTGAGAATTTGCCTTACAGGGATGCTAAGGGAAATTTGGTTTTTCGTCCTTCCGGACATGGGGCATTGTTAGAAAATCTCAACGATGTAAATGCAGATATCGTTTTTGTGAAAAATATCGATAATGTAGCCGCCCGGGAATACGTTGAAGAGATCGCTTTCTACAAAAAAGTACTTGCGGGAAAATTGCTGCATTTGCAAGGAAAAATATTCGGTTATATCGAAGAGCTGGAGGGTGATGTCTCTTCGGAGCTGGTAAAAGAAATACATTCATTTATTTGGAATGAGCTAGATGTGAAAGATATCCCACAGGGAATTTCTGCGACCAGAGAATTTCTGAACAGACCACTTCGTGTATGCGGCGTGGTTAAAAATAAGGGAGCTTCCGGGGGTGGCCCTTTCTGGGTGAAAGATGAAGAAGGGGTTTCTTCTTTGCAAATTGTAGAAAAATCGCAGATCGATTTACAGGATAAGCATCATATAGCGGTTATTAACGAAGCCACACATTTTAATCCGGTGGATTTAGTATGCGGACTCAGGGATTATAAAGGAAACAAATTTGATCTCAAACAATATGCGAATCCGGATGCCGGATTTATTTCAAAGAAATATGAAAATGGTAAGCCTATAAAGGCCTTAGAACTTCCGGGTTTGTGGAACGGGTCTATGGATAATTGGAATACTATTTTTGTGGAGGTACCGATTATTACTTTCAATCCAGTCAAATCGGTGAATGATCTATTGAAAAAAGAACACCGCCCGAACGCATAATGAAGATCGATACTATTTTAAAAGAACTTCAATTTAAGGCTGTCCGTAGCAGTGGCCCGGGAGGACAGCATGTTAATAAAACATCTTCTAAAGTTGAGGTATTGTTCGATTTGAATTCTTCGGAAGGACTTACACAGGTGGAAAAGGACTTACTCGTTTCCAAGCTCGGGACCCGAATATCGGCTCAAGGGATTCTCACTCTGCGATGCAGTGAGAGTCGGAGTCAGCACCGCAATAAAAAATTTGGGATCGAACGAATGATCGAATTGCTACAAAATAATTTGAAAGTCCCCAAACCGAGAAAGAAAAGCAAACCATCCAAAAGCGCTATCGAAAAACGACTCCGGTCTAAAAAGAAGCAAGCACTTAAAAAAGGCTATCGTAAGCCACCTCAAATAGAGTAGTGTCTATACTATGGAGTATGATTTTTCTATTAATTCTGTGTTTTATATACACAGATTAAGATCTCTTTTCGTACTTTCGTTAAACATCTCAAGGGGTGCTTTTTTAAAATTAAAAACTTGAAAAGGCTGAGATCATACCCAATGAACCTGGGCAGGTAATGTTGCCAAGGGAAGCCGAGCGTTTGAAAAATGTCATAGAGACATTTTGAGTGAAGTTCTGGAAGGCGGGTAGGCCAGGAAGTTTAAACGCAGAATCCAAACATCAATTTTAACTAAGAATAATAACCCCTTTTATTCGTAACAAACTATGTTTTACGAATGAACAAGTTTATTATTTTATTTATCGGTTCCTTATTTTTTCTGAATGTATCAGCTCAAGAAGATATACAGATTCAGGATACAACAAAAGTAGAGAACCTTGAGGAGGTTTTATTAAAGGCGATACGAGTGAATGCCGATTCACCCATCACACACTCCAATATTGATAAAAGAGAACTCGCCAAACGTAATTTAGGCCAAGACCTACCTATTTTATTGAATTATTTGCCTGCCGTAGTTACAACCACAGATGCCGGTGCGGGAGTAGGTTATACGGGAATAAGGGTACGTGGCAGCGATGCCACGCGAATAAATGTCACCATCAACGGTATTCCGTATAACGATAGTGAAAGTCAGGGGACATTTTGGGTGGATTTACCCGATTTTGCCTCCTCTGTTCAGAGTTTACAATTGCAGAGAGGCGTTGGGACTTCAACCAATGGATCCGGGGCATTTGGCGCAAGTTTGAATTTATTGACCGACGCAGTTTCGCAAAATGCTTATGGAGAAATAGCAACTAGTTACGGTTCTTTCGAAACCTGGAAACATACGCTGAAATTCAGTACCGGGTTATTACAAGATCATTTCGAACTTTCGGGACGCTTATCAAAAATTGTTTCAGAAGGATATATTGACCGGGCTACCAGCGATCTAAGATCCTATTTCGTTCAAGCCACATACACAGCAGATAATACTTTGATCAAAGCCTTGACCTTCGGTGGAAAAGAACGTACCTATCAATCATGGTTTGGGATCGATGCCGAAACCTTGAAGAACGATCGAACTTTTAATCCTGCAGGGATCTACACAGATGCAGACGGGACCATTCGTTTTTATGAAAATGAAGTCGACGACTACACTCAGGACCATTACCAGGTATTTTGGAATCAACGCTATGATGCTAATTGGAACAGCAATGTATCTTTAAATTACACCTACGGAAGGGGATATTTTGAACAGTTCAAAGAAGATGCAGACCTTGTATTTCATAATATTGAACCGGTCATTATTGGTGGAGAGGTCATCGAGACATCAGACCTCATTCGTCGCCGTTGGTTGAACAATAATTTCTATGCTGTCAATGCCAATGTGAATTATCTGGATGACCGATGGGACGTAAGTTCGGGTGTTTTTTATAGCTACTATGGTGGCGACCATTTTGGAGAAGTGATCTGGGCAAGATTTGCCGGCAATAGCCAAATACGAGACCGGTATTATTCGGGTAACGGCGACAAGAATGAGTTCACGGTTTTTTCAAAAGCGACTGTCAGGATCAACGAGAGATGGAGTGTTTATGGAGATCTGCAAGGACGTTTTGTAAGCTATCGTACTTCAGGGCTTACTTCAGATAAGGTACTCCTGGTGGAAAGCGAGAAATATCAATTTTTTAACCCTAAAACCGGAGTTACCTATAAGCTTTCGAATAAAAACCAGTTGTATGTTTCCTACGGAAGAGCGAGCAGAGAACCTAACCGCAGCGATTTTGAACAAGGGATATTCACTTCTGAAAAACTGGATGATTTCGAATTGGGCTGGCGCTATAATTCAGAAAAACTGAAAATAAATAGTAATCTCTATTTTATGGATTATACGGATCAATTGGTTTTGACCGGTGCATTGGACGACGTGGGTACACCAATTCGGACTAGCAGCGGAAACAGTTACCGTTTAGGTCTGGAAGTGGATGTCAAAATAACGGTTACCGATAAATTATTTATGATCCCCAACATCGCGTTAAGCGAGAATAAAAACAAGAATTTTGTGACATCCCGTGATGGTTCAACAGTGAATTTGGGAGATACTCATATTTCATTTTCACCTTCGGTCGTAGCGGGAAATATCATTGAATTCGATCCGATTGAAAATCTCCAATTTGCATTATTAACAAAATATGTCGGTATGCAGTATATGGGAAATATCGATAGTGAGGTTTCAAAGTTGGGTGGCTATTTCATAAATGATCTCAGTATAAATTATACGCTCGAGAATGTTCTTTTCGTAAAGAGCGTAGTAGTTTCAGGATTGGTGAACAATCTGTTCAATGTTGAATATGTTTCGAATGGGTATTTTTTTACTTTTGACGATGATTTTAGTGATCCCCCCTTGGTAACCACGATTGAAGGAGCCGGTTTCTATCCGCAAGCAGGAATAAATTTCTTATTCGGAATTACACTAAATTTCTAATCTGAAAGCGTGAATTAAGCACTTCTCCACTAAACCTGTTTGTACTGAGTCTGTCTGCACTTAGCTTGCCTGCACTTGTACTGGTCGGAATGTCGAAACTTAATTACTTATAGTAATCACATCGCCATTTCGCTGTATGCGATATTGGTGCATTGGGTAGGCATTCTCGTTATTTTGATGCTGGCCGGTAACAATATCATAGGAGTTGTTATCGGTGTTACACGGACAGGTTGCAACAATGCCTTCCACATCCATACGGGAGCAAAAATTAGGAATATGGTTAGGGTCGGTACGGTCGAAAGCGGTATATAAACTATTATTCACGTTGTAAACCACAATACCTTTGAGGCCTCTGTTATTGATAAATATCGAATTCCCCGGGAATTTCAAGGGGTTGTATTCCGGGAGATTTAGATTGAGGGTTATATTTACTATAGGCGGGGTCAGGAACGGATTATTGTTATTGACCGTTGAGTTGTCATCCTTATTACACGATAGCAATGATAGTAGTATAATTGAACCGAAAAAAATTGATTTCATCTATATTATTTTTAGGTAAAGGTAAATTCTGCGATGAAAGCAGGTGTAACTTGCTAATTGTCCCGATGAAAGTATCGATTTCAAGGGTTTTGCACCTTTTATGGCATTTTATGAATCTAACGCGAAAGTACATAAAATCCCTAAAAAAGTAATTTTTTGTATATTTGTCAGACAAATCCCGTCGTGCATGGGATTTTTGTATTTAAGTATTCCGTCCTCAATGATAAGAACTGAAATATTTAAAAGAAATCGTGTATTCAATACACAAATGATGAAGTTATGAGTAAATTATCATATTACACTGCCGAGGGATTAAAAAAATTAAGAGACGAATTAAGTCGGCTGATGGATATTGAACGCCCTAAAACTTCCCGTGCTATTGCGGAAGCCCGCGATAAAGGAGACTTAAGTGAAAATGCCGAATATGATGCAGCCAAGGAAGCACAGGGAATGTTGGAAATGCGTATAGCCAAATTGGAAGAAACAATATCGAATGCCCGTATTATCGACGAGTCTCAATTAGATACTTCAAAAGTACTCGTACATTCTACGGTAAAGATCAAAAATATTACCAGCGGAATGGAGATGAACTATAAATTGGTTGCTCAAAGCGAAGCCGACCTTAAGACTGGAAAGATATCGGTTGATTCACCCATAGGAAAAGGATTGTTGGGAAAGGAAGTTGGCGAGACTGCTGAAATAGATGTACCTAACGGCACCCTGAAATTTGAGATAATTGAAATATCCAGAGACTAATGCCCTCTATTTTTACGAAAATAATCGATGGTGAGATTCCTTGTTACAAGGTAACGGAGGACGACAACTTCATTGCTTTTTTGGATATTAACCCTAACGCCAGGGGACATACCTTATGCATTCCAAAAAAAGAGATCAATAGGATCTTTGATATGGAAGAGGCGCATTATCTCGATTTGATGAAATTTTCCCGCAAGGTTGCCAAAGCCATTGAAAAAACGGTCTCTTGCGATCGTATTGGAGTTTCAGTCATTGGGCTTGATGTGCCGCATGTACATGTACATTTGATCCCTATCAATGAAATGAAGGAAATGACGTTTCAACATAAGGTGGAATTAACTACAGAAGAGATGGAAGCCTTGGCCGAAGCTATTCAGAAAAACCTCTAATTACCACAAATAATAGATAATCGCCGTAATAATTAATGCGTCTGTTAAAATAATTAAATAGGCCAGTGGCTTTAACTTTATAGCGGAATTTTTGGGTTTCGCCAATTTTCGGTGATAGTCATATACCTGTTCGATGTCTTCGGTCCATTTTACCGGATAAATGTCCTGATCGCAAGTATGACAATGTAGTATTTCTATGACCTCCTTATTAGCCTTGCTATACAATTTGTTCTGCACTTCTTCCTGTGAAAATATGAATTCCAGACCCTCAGCCGAATAGCATTCGGGGCAATTGTTATTTACTTGAGCTTTATGTAATATATGTGTTCTTTTTTCCATGATCAGCGATTTAACGACAAGGAAATTTCAAAGGTTGTCCCGTTATCTTTTGAACTTTTCAACACGTGAATACGCCCTTTGTGGTAACCCTCGATAATACGTTTTACCAGTGACAGACCAAGACCCCAACCACGTTTTTTGGTCGTAAAGCCGGGTTTGAAAATTTTCTTTTGATTGAGTTTAGGGATGCCTTTTCCGGTATCGCTTATACGTACCAGGGCTTTTTTAGAAGTTGGGATGATCTCAATGGTGATCTTACCTTGTCCTTTCATAGCGTCGATACCATTTTTCACCAGATTTTCTATTGTCCAACTATACAATTGAGGGTTGAGATTTACGGGAAGTGGCCCGTCGGGAACTTTCAATTCGAATTCGATCAATTTTGATGTTCTGCTTTTTAAGTATTCAAAAGTCACAGAGGTTTCTTCAACAATGTCTCTTTTTTCCAACTTTGGAACCGAACCAATTTTCGAGAATCTCTCCGTAATGGTCTTTAGCCGGGAAACGTCTTTCTCTATTTCCACGATGTATTCCTCTTTGACATTTTCCGATCGTAAAATTTCGGTCCAGCCAGATAGAGAGGATAGTGGCGTGCCAATTTGGTGGGCTGTTTCTTTGGCCATACCTGCCCAAAGTTTGTTTTGCTCAGACGCTTTTGAAATTTGATAATACAAATAGATCGCTAAGAAGAACAATATAAAAATTATGATAAGCCCGGCAGGATAGTATTTTATTTTATTGATAACAGGAGAGTTACCGTAATAGATAGTTTGCAATATTTTCTCATCGTAAACAATATCGATGGGTTTGTATTCGGTTTTAAATTGTTCAATGAGTTGCCGGATCTTAATGGAATCCTTCAAAATATTCGCATCCATATTATGCACCTGATAGACATTTTCTCTATGGGTGAATAAGATCATAGGAGTGGTGTTATTGCTCTGAAGAATGTCCAAAAGTAATTTGTTATCATCTTCAGTGGCAGTAAGGTCTATTTTTTGAAGTTCCTCTTGTGCGGCAGCCCATATCTGCATTTTTTCACGCTGGTTTTCCTTCAATTGATTGAAAAACTGATAAGTGTTCCACAAAATAAGACCGATGATCCCTATGGAAGCAAGAATAAAAAACCAACGAGTGAAAGCCCTTTTGTTTGGCATATAGCTGTATTTTTTCAGTTTAAATATAATGGAAATATGTTAATATTATTGTTTGATCAAATTTTTACTAGCCATAGCGATTGGGTACCTTTGCAAGGATGTTAAGTATCAACCCACAAGATATCCCGATTCAGCAATTGCATGGTTATTTACTGGGAGCCGTTGCACCACGCCCCATTTGTTTTGCGAGTACTGTCGATGGGGAAGGAAATGTGAATTTATCGCCCTTCAGTTTTTTTAACGTCTTTAGTGCCAATCCGCCGATTATGATTTTTTCACCGGCACGTAGGGTATGGGATAATTCAACCAAACATACATTAGAAAATATCTTGAAAACCAAAGAAGTTGTTATCAACATTGTAAGCCATGCTATGGTTCATCAAGTGAGTTTATCCTCTACTGAATACGCCAAAGGCATCAACGAATTTACAAAAGCAGGATTTACCGAACTAGCTTCTGAAAAGGTAAAACCGCCGAGAGTCGCAGAAGCTCCTGTTCAGTTTGAATGTAAAGTCAATGATGTGATCGCATTAGGGGAAGAAGGAGGTGCGGGAAACCTCATAATTGCCGAAGTAGTACAAATGCATATAGACGAGACCATTTTGGACAATGATGGAAAGATAGATCCCATAAAAATTGATACGGTTTCCAGATTGGGAGGCAATTGGTACAGTCGTGCTAAAGCAGGGTTATTTGAAGTGGAGAAACCAATTCGTACCTTGGGGATTGGAGTGGATGTGCTGCCGGAGAGTATCAGGTCGAGTAAGATACTCACGGGAAATGATCTGGGAATGCTGGGTAATGTGGAGAAATTACCAACCGTCGAAGAGATCTTAGAATTGAAAATCACTTCGGAAAAGGGTAATTCCGAAGAAATTCATAAAAAAGCGCAAAGGATACTCGCTGATGGCAACCCAGAAGAGGCTTTGCTATTGTTGCTTGCTAAGGACAGTTCAGAAAAATAAAATATATGTTTAATTAATATGATCCCGCCATCGCGGGTACACTAAGATGGAAATACAAGGAAAAATTAAAATGATAGACGAAACCAAAACCTACGGGAGTAATGGTTTCAGAAAAAGAGAAATGGTCATCACAACCGAGGAACAATATCCTCAGCACATAATGGTCGAATTTGTGCAAGACAAAACAGATCTGTTAAACGACTTTCAGGCAGGTCAAACCGTGAAAATAAGCATAAACCTCCGGGGCCGTGAGTGGGTGAATCCTGAAGGAGAAACCAAATATTTTAACTCTATTCAAGGATGGCGCATAGAGAATTTGGATACAGCCGCATCACAGGATATGCCGCCTATACCGCCGGCGGATGCCTTTGAACCCGCTACCGACTTTAACGAAGAGGATCACGATGATCTACCGTTTTAGTGTAACTTAGATTTGAAAAATACCCCGGCTGTACAGCGTGGGTTATTATTAAAAATCCCGCCTTTTGACGGGATTTTTCTATTTTTACTAAATGAATATCACTCGAACCATCGAAGCCCTTTTCAGAAGATTTTTGCCCTCACCCTTTTCAATAGCCATAATACTCACAATGATAGCCATGCTGATGGCACTGATGTTTAC
>SMXJ01000138.1 GCA_004356305.1 Bacteroidota bacterium
AATGTCTTCTCTTCTCAATAGCGCGATCTTTCCCGGGAACCAGGGTGGGCCTTTGGAACATATCATCGCTGCCAAGGCGATCGCCTTCGGTGAGGCATTGACCGATGATTTCTTGCATTATATGATCCAGGTGAAAAAGAACGCGGCCGTTATGGCTGATGTTTTTGTACAAATGGATTACAAAATAATCAGTGGCGGAACAGACAACCATATGATGTTGATCGATCTTCGCAATAAGGATCTTACCGGAAAAGAAGCTGAAGATGCGCTGGGCAAAGCCGATATTACCGTAAATAAGAATATGGTTCCCTTTGATGATAAATCTCCCTTTGTCACCAGCGGAATTCGAATTGGAACCGCGGCCGTTACCACACGTGGGTTGAAGGAAGACGATATGCTTCCCATCGTCGAGTTGATCGATGAGGCACTCATGAAATATGAGGACGAGGGTAAATTGGAAGCCATAGCGGGAAAAGTGAATGCGATGATGGAGGGAAGGCCTTTGTTTCAGAAATAGAACTCGACAAACGAATTTTTAGAGCTTCAGTGAAAACTGAAGCTTTTTTTGTATTTTTAGATTGATAAATAGTCTAATAAACAGATAGATATGCGCGTAATCAATATTCTTTTAGTAGCAGGAGGTTTCTTGTGGTCCTTTGGTATGGCCTGCCAAATTCAGTTTAGAGAAGAGGCTATAGTATTGGGTTGTGGAAATTCAACCTATGGAACCGGCACCTTGGGCGGAGGTATTTCTTTTTTCGATTTTGATCAGGATGGGTGGGATGATATTACACTTTCTTCCGAATATGGACAGCCTCTGCGTTTCTTTAAAAATAATAATGGGTTTTTTACAGAAGTTAACCTGGGTATCAATAACACTTTTGAAACCAAAACCGTGCAATGGGTGGATTTTGACAACGACGGAGATTATGATTTTTTTACTACGAGTCATATGGATCACAATCAGCTATATGAAAATGATGGTCAGATGCAATTTACGGATATCACGGTAGCTGCAGGACTTTTCATCGAAGGCCATCTGAGTTATGGGAGTTCCTGGGGCGATTATAATAATGACGGTTTACTGGATATTTTCTTGACGTCACATCGCGAGATATCTGCTGGTTTTCACAATATACTTTATAAAAATAATGGAAATGGCACCTTTACAGACGTAAGTGAGGAGGCTGGAATTCTTTTGGATACCTATGCATCGTTTTGCTCTGCCTTCATGGATTTCGATAAGGATGGTTGGCAGGACATTTATGTGGCAAATGACAGAGACCCGGTAAATCATATGTATCATAATAATGGTGACGGAACCTTTACGGAAGTTGGTATTGCCACGGGAACGGGTATTTCCATTGATGCAATGAGTACAACCATAGACGATGCCAACAACGACGGTTGGCTGGATATCTATGTTACCAATACCGGGGAAGGCAATGTGTTTTTTCAGAATAATGGCGATGGAACTTTTACTGATCTGGCGATAACCAATGGCACGCTCATGGAGTCCGTCGCCTGGGGGGCCGTTTTTTTGGATGGAGAAAATAACGGACAAAAAGATCTATACGTAAGCGCCATGATCGATGATCCTTTGGTGGCTCTTACCTCGGCATATTATCTTAGCGACGGCAGCGGGATGTACTCCATCCCAACCGGAATAGGCTTCGACAATGATCACGCGGTTAGTTTTGGAAATGCTATTGGGGATATCAATAATGATGGATTGCCGGACATCGCGGTCTTGAATTATGCTCCCAGTGATATGTTCTTATTCAGAAATGAATCTTCATCTGCCAACAATTGGGTCAAGGTGAAATTAGAAGGGGTGGTATCCAACAGACAAGGTATCGGATCCTGGATCGAAATTTCGGTAAACGGAGAAAAACAATACAATTATACCTTGTGCGGGGAAGGTTATTTAGGACAGAATTCGGCTTATGAGTTCTTCGGAATTGGGACGGCCACTCAAATAGATTATATAAAAGTTAGTTGGTTGAGTGGGATAGTAGATATAGTAATAAATCCGTCGATTAATTCGCAAATGACCATAGTGGAAGGGAGTAGCTTAGGGATAGAAGATAGTGTTTTGGATGTAAACATTGTATTGTATCCCAATCCATCTTATGGTTCATTTACCCTGAAAGTCCCTGAAACCATAGTAGGCAGTGAGATGAAGGTATTGGATATGTCGGGACGAATTCTTTTTTATTCTGAAATCATTTCAAAAGAAACTACTTTTGATTTCGCTTCATATACCAGCGGGATCTATTTGGTAACCCTCGATTACGAGGGGGCATCTTTTTCAGAAAAACTAATTCTCAGATAGAATTCAAGGTCTAACGAATGAAAGTGCTACAAACTCAACGTCTTCAATTATATAAAATAACTGAAGCGGATGCACCTTTTTATGTGAAACTTTTTAATAGCGAAAATTGGCTGGAATATATAGGTGACAGGAACGTGCGTACCGTCGCAGATGCCAGGGCCTATATCAGAAAGAATTATTTGTCCAGATATAAGAAACACGGCTATGGTTCATACACCGTACGGCTTGTAGAAACCGGAGAAACTATAGGCGCTTGCGGGCTCTATAAACGAGATGATATGGATCATCCGGATATCGGATTTGCATTCTTGGCCGAACATTTAGGAAAAGGTTATGGCTTCGAAGCTGCCAGTGAGGTAATGCGATATGCCGGGAATAGTCTGGGGATAAATACCATTCTCGGGTTCACGGTGGAGAATAACATTGCATCCATCAAACTTTTAAAAAAATTGGGTCTGCGACAAAAAGGAACCCATACTTTTAAAGATGATCCTGTGGTGTTACTCCTGTTTTCAAATTAAATCCTAATATAGAATGAGTTAGTTAATTTTAGCAGTACCTTTGCCCTTTAATAATTTAATTTTTTATAATGAATAAAGGCACAGTAAAATTCTTCAATGAATCCAAAGGATATGGTTTTATCACTGAAGAAGGCGCAGAAAAAGATCATTTTGTACACATCTCCGGATTAATAGACGAAGTTCATGAAGGTGATGAAGTAGAATTTGAATTAAAAGAAGGTAACAAAGGTTTAAACGCAGTGAACGTAAAAGTACTGTAAGATATACTTTAACTTTTTGAGAACAAAAGCTCATCATTGTGATGGGCTTTTTTTTATACTAAAAAAGAGATACTTTTAATTCCGTATAATTCCAGACTATTTATAGCATGAGTTTCATCAAAGCAGAATGGCGAAAATTGGCGATGTTTAATTATGAAGTCGGGCCATCCTTACTCAAAGAGTTCGTTCCTAATGGCACAGAACTGGATCTCTGGAACGGTAAATGTTATGTGAGTGTTGTCGGCTTCATGTTTCAAAACACTAAAATACTGGGCGTAAAGATTCCTTATCACATCAATTTTGAAGAGGTGAATCTGCGGTTCTATGTGAAGCGAAAGGTAAATAACGAATGGCGCAGGGGAGTGGTGTTTATCAAAGAGGTCGTACCTAAATGTGCGTTGAGTTTCGTCGCGAATATGGTTTATAAAGAGCATTATCAAACTTGCCCCATGAAACATAGCTGGACAAAGAGTGAAGATGTTTTCAAAGTGGAATACCGATGGAAGGTACATTCTCAATGGCAATCTATCAGTATCAATGCCGAAGACAGACTGGTTTCCATCATGGAAGATAGTGAAGCGGAATTTATCACCGGGCACTACTGGGGTTATGCGAAAGTTTCAGAAGAAAAAACCAATGAATATGAAGTGACACATCCGCGCTGGATGCAATATCCTGTGATCCATCACTCAATTGCAATCGATTTTAAATTAAACTACGGAGATCGATTCGCTTTTCTGAATGAGATACAACCTGCGTCGGTTCAATTAGCGGAAGGCTCTCAAATAACCGTAGAATCAAAGAAATCACTACGGTAAACCACCTCCTTCTGGAGGAAATTCAATACTTTCATAAGCACCGGCATCCGGATTGTTGGTGTCACGAGTAGTCCCATTCAAATCCACAGGAGGTGTTACACCACCCAGACCTATACCTTCGGCACCGGATTCTGCACGCTCGATATTGAAGTTGTTAAATTCCACATTCTGGAAAATAGGATCCGAATTAAATCTACAATTTTCGTACAAGGTGGGATTGTCAAAATCGTAGTTGGCAAGCCCTTCAAAATCGTTATTAGGATCTTCAAATCTAATGAGACAATTCGTGAATTTAAAATTGAAGGCCAGCGCCGGATTCTCAGATTGTAGGAATCCCAGCTCACGCTGTTCATTTCCATATATGATACAATTGGTGAAATTAGCCTCGAAGAGATCGGCTTCGGCCACTTCGGGTATGATGTTGTCAATTTGCACGGTAGGGAAGGATCTAAAACTGTTGACCCAATAATTTCCGAAGGTACAGTGATTAAAATTATAACGGCCGCCCAGTGAACATGCCAGTGATGACTGGCCACTATTATTGATCACCAAATTTTCGCCATAAACATCACCTGTTCTCGCCAATAAACCCACATTCGAGCTGTTATAGATCTGTGTATTTCGTAACGTAAGCGTACGGTCACCATCATTATTATCCATCAATATACCGACAATTGCATTTTTAATGGTCGTAAAATCGAATTCATGATCGGTACTTCCGTTCGTAAGCCAAATAGTACCCCATTGTCCCGGGATATCGGCAAATTCGGGTTCGAGACGGTCCCCTTCAAAAATGACCTCGTTTTCCAGCAATTCAGGGTCGGTACTCGCCTCACCGTTTACTTTCATTGAAGCGTTTTCGGCTACCAGGATCCCACTATTGTCATGGAAATGAACCCTGGCACCTGCTTCTACCGTAAGCGTTTCTCCGGAAGGCACGGCTGCATACCCATAGATAACATAGGGCTTCTCATTGGTAAAAGTGAGTTCGTCCTGCTCGAGGAAAAAGCCCTCGATGAGTATTTCGTTTCCGTCGGCGTCCAGTCCAAGGCTAATGGTGCCTACCATTCCATTGGCGTCGAGGTCCGGGAAGAGAAATATAGCATCTTGAATGAGGGTAACCAGCTCTACTTTTTGTTCATTCGCACCGCTGTCAAAAAGTATTTGGTCGATATATAAAAAACTCTTGTCGGAGGTTTGTGTGATAATATCGACGGTGGTCTCAATAAAAATAAAGATGCTGTCCTTGGCCAATAATTGTACGTTTTCAAATACTTTACCGGCAACGCCATCTACATTGAGACGGTAATTTGATGCTTCACCATCGCCCAATCTAAGAGTAGGGATGTTGATATCTTCATCGCTACTGTTATACACCTTAAGAGTATAGGTACTGGAGCCTATATTGCTAAAAATAGTATCTAAAAAGATGGTATCTCTAGAAAATTCAAGATTTCCGGTACTTGGGACGGTTTCAAAATCGTTTCGACAAGAACTCCACAAAACGATACCACAAAGAATTGCTAATCCGTATAAATACTTCATTCAATTAAATTTTCAGTAAAAATATAACTTTTTATGAAGCTTATTATTGTTGCTGAAGCAAAGTTTCAGGATTCAGTATAAAAACAGTAGCAACATTGATCTCACAGAAGCTGCTGTGCTTACTAAAGTGGGTAGCGGTGGAGGCGGTGGAGTATCCCTATAAATAGGTATCCTTTTAACTGCTTGCCACCACTTTTCCCGGCAATGGGACTACCCGCCTTTCTTTTTTTGTGCTCCATAAGGTTTTCGAGTCTCCTTACTGAACGAGGTTGGCTATAACACTATCCAAATCACTTAAAAATCTACATTTATTACAATGGTAATTGAGGGAACAGGTCATTTTACTGAGCCTGCCTGCCATTTTAGAAGGGGAACTAGTTTATTCCCGGTTATGGGTTGACGTGCCTTATTCCTTTTACCTACTTCTCCACGATCTCGATCTTGAACATTTTATCCCAATTCTTTCCGGTTACGTATAAAATATTGGCTTCACCATTATAGGCTATTCCATTGAGCACGTCCAGTTTGCTGTGTTGGCTAACCCGCTCCTTAAGCCCTTTGAGATCGATCACACCTTCAACGGCACCCGTATCCGGATCCACGATCGCGACAGCGTCTTTTTGATAAATGTTGGCGTAGATCTTACCATCTACCCACTCCAGCTCATTCACTTTTGGAATCTTACTCGTATTGGTGTATATCTCTATATGACCTTCTTCAGCCAGGGTATTTGGGTTGAGGGCCCATATTTTTTCGGTGCCATCACTTTTGTAGATGGTCGTTCCATTATTACACAAGCCCCATCCTTCTTTACTGGCTCCATAGACAAAAGTGCCGGTTGTTTCAAGGGTGTTGAGGTTGTAAATAAAGCCTGTATTTGCCTGCCATGTAAGTTGATAGATCTTGCCGTTCATGATAGTAAGCCCTTCACCAAAATATTGGTCGGCTAACTTTTCACTTTGCAAAACCTCCCCGGTAAGATAATTGGTTTTTCGCAACGTAGATTGTTTTCTTAAACCCGTACTTTCATAAAGGGTATCGTTTTCAAATTCCAATCCCTGGGTGTACGCATCTATATCATGTGGATAGGTTTCCAATATGGTATAACCGTATAATTTGGGTGTTTGAATAGCCGTAATTATGAAATCTTTGGAGATCGCGTACTCTTTCCCGTTCGCCTTTATCAAAGCATTAATAGTACGTTTCCCCATTTTTTGACCGCTAAGAGGGATCGATTTTTCCACATTCTCATTTCCGGTAACTACATTTTCGGCCTCGATGGAGTAAGTAATACTTTCGATCGTCTTATTTTTCTTGTTCATGATGATAACCTGCAACACATCTGAAGTTTTAAACGACTTCTTAACATCCTGTATAGAGATCGAGAAAACGTCATTTGGGTTTCTAGAATCATCTCCGCAACCGACAAAAAAGGTGACTGTAAATATAAATATGAGAAGCTTGTGTATTTTCATAGTAACAACAGATTTTTGAGCAAGATAGCCAATATTAATAGAGAGTTAAAATGCTTGCAAAAAGTCTAAAATGAACGTATATTTGCATCGGCAAGTCCTACACAACTAGCTCCTATTGAATCCCCCAGGGCGGGAACGCAGCAAGGGTAGATGGTTGTAGCAGTGTGATGTAGGTAGCTTGCCATTTTTTTGTGGAATAATGTCAGGGCATATTTATCCATCTATTTGGAATACTTGCCACAACTTGCCATATTTGTCCTACACTTGCTAACTATGCCAAAAGTTGTATTGATTACCGGGGGTTCTTTAGGAATTGGAAAAGCTATTGGAGAATACCTTCATTCTTGCGGTTATATCGTCTACGGAACAAGCCGCAATCCCGGCAAATATAAAAATGATGTTTCT
>SMXJ01000139.1 GCA_004356305.1 Bacteroidota bacterium
AAAAGAGTTAATTATGGAAACTGTTAAAGATTTGTTATTTAAAGAGGGAATGAAAAATTCGGTACGCTTGTTGGGTATTAGCATTTCGAATCTCAATAACGATCCCAATAGCAATAAGGATAATAAAGAGGCAAGGCCGCCTCTGGAGAAAACCATAGACGTACAACTTAAATTGGACTTTTAGCTTATGTAGAGAAACTACTTTTTAATCTAATTATTAATTTAATGCTTACCATTATGAAAAAAGTAGTTTTAATTTTAAGTGTTGCTGTTCTTACAACGGTTTTCATTTCCTGCAAAAATAATCCCGATAATCATCGAGACAAAGAAATTGTTGAAGACGTCCCTGAAACCCAACTAAGTGATACTTCAGTAGATCTCGCATGGGTCGATACTAAGGAGATCGATCCAGAGACACAGGCAGAATATCTGTATATAACCGCGTTCAGTGGTTTAAGCCTACGGGAATATGGCAATCTGCAAAGTGAGAAATTGGCACGTATGCCTTATGGAACTAAGGTAAAAGTGCTCAATGCTGAAAAAAATACCACAATGAACGTTGACGGTATTAAAGGAGGTATGAACGAAGTGGAATTCAACCACAAAAAGGGATTCGCTTTTAACGGTTATTTGTCTAAATACTTCCCTCCGGAGGGTGATATTTCTGTAAAAGGATACGCAAATGAATTGAATCGAATTTTTCCTGAAATTGTCTTTACAGAATCGACCGGAGGTACCGCAAGTAATCCCAGCAATACTGAAACCATAGTCTTGCCTGGGGCAAAATGGCATGAAGCATTCTTCACTGCACAACGATTATTCGACTTCCCTAAGGAATTCAATTTTCCAGATCCGAAAGGGAATAACTCCGAGACCATCACCGATAGAAAACCTAAGAGAGGAGTTTGGGTGAGTCAGTTAGAAATAACACGTAAGGATAATGTCCTGGAAAAGATCGAGTATGTATATAAGTCTAAGAAATTTGACAGCAAAGTCACCATAGTAAAAGAAAGTGGTGCGATGAAGATTTCGAAAACAGAGGAGGTGAAGTAACTTCTTTTTTAAGAATTTATGAAAAACCTTGAACCAGATAAAGTTTCAGGGTTTTTCTTCAAAGGAGAAAATTAAACCTGTGAAATTCTTAGGGTATTCACCATCCCTTTATCCACTATAGGCATGGCGGCCAGGTTAATCAGGTAATCCCCTTTCTTTACGAAACCTTGTTCATAGGCAATGCGGTTCACATCATCAACGGTCTCATCTGTACTCACAAACTTGTCGTAATAAAAGGCTTTCACCCCCCATAATAAATTCAATCGGGAAAGAATTCGCTTATTCGATGTATACACCAATATGTGTGCGTCCGGTCTCCAGGCCGAAATTTGAAACGCAGTATATCCACTATTGGTAAGTGTGCAAATAGCACTTGCTTCTATTTCGTTGGCCATTTTGGCGGCGTGATAACAAACCGATTTGGTGATATATCGATCAGTGCGTATGTGTGGGGGTTCATAGGGTACCGTGATGAGGTCACTATTCTCAACCTGTGTACAAATATTAGCCATGGTCTGAATCACCTCTACTGGATATTTACCTACGGAAGTTTCTGCGGAAAGCATCACGGCATCAGCTCCATCCATAACAGAATTGGCAACATCATTTACTTCTGCCCGGGTGGGCGTTAACGAAGTTATCATAGTCTCCATCATTTGGGTAGCGATGATCACCGGAATTCTGGCCCGTTTGGCTGTAAGTACCAATTCTTTTTGAATAAGTGGCACTTCTTCGGCAGGCACTTCTACTCCCAAATCACCCCTGGCCACCATCAACCCATCGCAATAGGCAACAATTTTGTCGATATTTTTGACCGCTTCCGGCTTTTCGATCTTAGCGATAATAGGAATTTTATATTCACTATGCTTCTCGATCAAGGCTTGCAATTCCATTAAATCCTCAGGTTTTCGAACAAACGATAAAGCGATCCAATCTACCTGTTGTTCGATGGCAAATATTGCGTCTTCTTTGTCTTTTTGCGTAAGTGCAGGCAGTGAGATATTTGTATTGGGTAAGTTCACTCCTTTTTTGGAGCGCAATGGTCCCCCTTGAATTACTTTGGCTCTAACGGTATCTTTGCGGTTGGTATTAAGAACTTCAAAGATAAGTTTACCGTCATCCAAAAGGATTCGTTCTTTGGGTTTTACGTCCTTCGAAAAGTTATCGTAATTCATATAAACTTTCTCGTGTGTGCCCTCAAATTCTTCTCCTGTACAAAAATCGAGCTCATCGCCTATATTCACCACCACTTCTTCTTTCATCATTCCAACTCGAAGTTTAGGTCCTTGCAGATCGGCCAGGATAGCAGTGGAAGAGCCCATCTCATCCCCCAGATCGCGAATCATTTTTATGCGTTTTTTTACCTCCTCATAATTGGCGTGTGAAAAGTTGATCCTGAAAACGTTGACCCCTTCAATGATCATTCGTTTCAAGATTTTTTTATCTCTGGTGGCAGGCCCAAGGGTTGCTACAATCTTCGTTTTCTTTTGAGCTGACATCTAATTAAATATTAATTTGTGATTCGATTTTATTTGGTGCTCTTCTATTTTATAGGCCGAAATGACCTGGTTTATCTCGTTGATCAGGGAGATGTTTTTCCGCAATGGGATAGTTTCATAATCGGATTCGATTTTCAGAAAAAAATCTGCCTCCTTAAATTCAGGAAGTAACAGAGTTAACACTGTACTTTCTGATTCATCATCTCCAAATAGCCCTTCACTACTTTTAATATTAGCAACATTCGATTTGCATTTATTACTTACCAGATAATAAGTAGTATACCGAAATTGATCTTCAAATTTAAAAATGGGAAAAGTAACTTGTAGTCCCTCGTTCGAATAATCCAGATCGGCTCTTTTTCGTTTTAACCTTAACTTGAGATGCTGATTGAGGGTAAACGCCATCTTATAGGCTTCCTCACTACAATGTATGGCAACCAAAGAAAAATCTTCTTTAAGGTCATCATTCAAAAGCAATTTATGATGGGCCATACTTTTTTTTATAAAAATACGGTATTGCGGTTTAAAACAAAACTATTCATGGTTTTGAATTTGCATTTGCCTCTGGAGTTTGTAATAGGCGCGTTTGGCAGCTCTTTCCTCAGCTTTTTTCTTAGAAGTACCTCTCGCCTTGGCTACGGTATCCTGTTCCAATTGAAGTTTTACGGCAAAATGTTTTAAGGGATCGTTCCCTGTATCCTCGTATGTATTAAACTTAAAGCTCTTTTTATTTTTTTGGCACCATTCGATAAAGAGACTTTTGTAACTTATTATTTTTCCTTCCAATTTCTGAATATCCACATAAGGCTTTATCACCCTACGATGGATAAATTTCTCACAATCTCTATACCCTTTATCCAAGTATATCGCACCTACAAGGGCCTCAAAGACATTTCCATGAATATTCTCTCCAAATTGTTTAGTAGGAATATTGGTCTTGACCAGAGCAATCAGATTAAGGTCTCGTCCTAATTCGTTCAAGTGCTCTCTACTCACAACTTTAGACCGCATTTTCGTGAGATACCCTTCATTGCCTCCCGGAACTTTTTTGAAAAGATGTGCAGCTATCACAGATCCCAACACCGCGTCGCCCAAAAACTCCAGTCGTTCATAATTTTGTGGAGACCCCTCTGTATTGGTAGTGTTCATTGAGCGGTGGGTGAACGCCTCTTTGTAAATAGTAATATCCCCTGGTTTAAAAGCCAGTATTTTTTTTACACCTACGTAGAATTTTTCGTCCTTTTCAGAACGGGAAGAGAATATGTTTTTTATGGAAGTCATAGGCTTTAAGAGTCAAACTTCTTGAATAGAACACAAGCGTTATGACCGCCAAAACCAAAAGTGTTGCTCATGGCAACATTAATTTCCCGCTCTTGCACTTGGTTGAGCGTGAGATTTAGGGAAGGGTCTATATTTTCATCCACTGTAGTGTGGTTAATAGTAGGTGGAACCAAACTGTACTTCATAGCCAAAATTGACGCGATGGCCTCAATGGCACCGGCTGCACCCAAAAGGTGTCCGGTCATGGATTTGGTTGAGTTAATATTAATATCGTTTGCGTGCTCGCCAAAGACTTTGGATATAGCTTTCAACTCGGCTACGTCACCCAAAGGTGTAGAGGTGCCATGTGTATTGATAGTATCCACCTGTTCCGATGTCATTCCAGCATCTTGTAAACAGTTTAACATAACTCTTTCCACTCCAATTCCATCAGGATGCGGTGCGGTCATGTGATATGCGTCGCTAGACATTCCCCCGCCAACAATTTCGGCGTAGATCTTAGCACCACGATTTTTAGCATACTCGTACTCTTCCAGTATCAAAGCACCCGCTCCTTCACCCAATACAAATCCGTCGCGAGTCATGTCAAACGGTCGTGAAGCAGTTTTGGGAGTATCATTTCTTGTAGATAGCGCATGCATTGCGTTGAAACCACCCATTCCAGCCTGAGTGACGGCAGCTTCACTTCCTCCGCTCACAATTATGTCACAATGTCCCAAACGAATATAATTCAAGGCATCGATCATAGCATTAGCCGAAGAGGCACAAGCGGAAACCGTAGTATAATTAGGTCCCATGAACCCATGTTTGATAGAGATGTTCCCTGGGGCGATATCTGCTATCATCTTAGGAATAAAGAAGGGGTTGAAACGCGGTGTTCCATCCCCTTCTGCAAAATTTATAACTTCATTTTGAAAAGTTTCTAATCCACCTATCCCGGCTCCCCAAATCACTCCAACTCTAAATTTGTCAATACGGTCTAGGTCAATATTTGCGTCTTCAATCGCTTCGTCACTTGAAACTAATGCATATTGAGCAAAACGGTCTAACTTCCGGGCTTGCTTCCTATCAAAATGTTCTAGTGGATCATAATTTTTTACTTCACAAGCAAATTTAGTTTTGAACTTTTCAGTATCAAAATAGGTGATAGGCGCACAACCGCTTATCCCATTCTTAAGTCCATCCCAATATTCTGAGATGTTATTTCCGATGGGAGTGAGGGCACCAAGACCTGTTACTACAACTCGCTTTAGTTCCATATGGAAGTAGTATTATTTTGCTTCTTCGATATATGAAATAGCTTGACCTACAGTCGCTATGTTTTCAGCTTGATCGTCTGGAATTTGAATGTCGAATTCCTTTTCAAATTCCATAATAAGCTCAACCGTATCCAGGGAGTCTGCCCCTAAGTCGTTTGTGAAACTAGCTTCGTTTACAACTTCGTTTTCGTCAACGCCTAATTTGTCTACGATGATCGCTTTAACTCTTGATGCAATGTCTGACATAATTATTATTTTTTAGATTTAATTATAATTTGCAAAAATAAAATATTTTAATTTAATACAGCACTTTAAACATAAAATGTGTTCTCAATTTAAACATTTTTAGTGAAGTAAATCTCTATTGCCGTACTTTTGTAATTTATTTTAATTGTTTACTTCTTAACACCGATAGAAACTATCATGAAGAAGCGCATTGTAATTCTTGCTTCGGGCAGTGGCACCAATACTCAAAATATATTGGAATACTTTCAACAGGGTGATTTCGCCGAGGTGGTTCTCGTGTTGTCAAACAAGATAAACGCCAAAGTATTAGACCGCGCGAAAGCCTTTCACACAAATGCTTCTTCATTCACAAAAGAAGAATTAATTTCAGAAGAAGGAGTCCTTAAATCACTGAAAATCATGAAGCCGGACCTCATTGTCCTGGCTGGATTTTTGCTGAAAATTCCTCCTATCATTCTGGCGGAATTTCCTGATAAAGTAATAAATATCCACCCGGCCCTACTTCCGAAATACGGTGGAAAAGGAATGTATGGGGCCTCTGTTCATGAGGCTGTGGTTGCAAATAATGAAACTGAAAGCGGGATCACCATACATTATGTGAACGAAAAATACGATGAAGGCGCCATCATTTTTCAGGAAAGTGTCACAATTTCGGAGGAAGATTCCCCAGCCGATGTAGCCGCAAAAGTACATGAGTTGGAATACGATCATTTTCCAAGGGTGATTGAAAATATACTGCGTTCAGAAAAATAATAATAAGTTCCCGCCTTGGCGGACCCTAAAATGAGTACGAAAAAAGAAAAATTCTATGTGGTTTGGTTTGGAAATCCTTCGGGTATTTTTGGTAGCTGGAAAGAGTGTCAGCTTTCGATCAAAGGTGTGAAAGGGGCACAATACAAATCCTTTTTAACTTTTACCGAAGCCAAAGAAGCCTACAGCAAAGAATATTCGGACTACAAAGGTAAAAACACAAAAAAGAGATCACTTACCAAGGAGGAGCTCACCGAAATTGGTGATCCCAATCTTTACTCCATAGCTGTAGATGCAGCTTCCAGTGGTAACCCCGGGAAAATGGAATATCGTGGTGTAGACACCCAAACTCATAAGCAGCTATTTTATCAAGGGCCTTTTGCGCAAGGAACCAACAATGTGGGTGAATTTTTGGCCCTCGTCCACGGATTGGCTTTCCTCCAACAACAAAAGAGTGACCGAATTATCTATAGCGATTCCCGAATTGCAATGGGTTGGGTGAAAAGAAAAAAATGCAATACTAAATTGAAACAAACTCGTAAAAACACTACATTATTCGAGCTCATTTCTCGTGCCGAAGATTGGTTAAAAAATAACAGCTATACAACCGAAATACTGAAATGGGAGACAAAAGCATGGGGAGAAATTCCAGCCGACTTCGGAAGAAAATAGGAGTTGAATTTCATTTAATAATGAGTGGTGAAAACCGTATCTTTGCACCTTCATTTCTAAAGCTGTAAAATGAGCAAACTCGTTATCGTTGGAACCGTCGCTTTTGATGCTATTGAAACCCCTTTTGGAAAGACGGACAAGATCTTAGGTGGAGCAGCTACATTTATCGCTTTAGCCGCATCACATTTTCAAGTCGACGGGGCAATCGTCTCTGTTGTAGGTGGAGATTTCCCGCAAGCAGATATCGACATGCTTTCTTCCAAAGGAATGGATGTTTCGGGATTACAAATCGTAAAAGATGGAAAAACCTTCTTTTGGGCCGGAAAATACCATAACGATATGAACTCAAGAGAAACATTGGTAACCGAGCTAAATGTTCTCGCCGATTTTAATCCTGTTGTGCCATCAGCTTATCTGGATGCTGAAGTAGTGATGCTGGGAAATTTACACCCCCTGGTCCAATTAAGTGTTATTGAACAAATGATCGATCCGAAGTTAATCGTATTGGATACTATGAACTTTTGGATGGATAATGCGTTAGAAGATTTGAAACTGGTGATTTCCAAAGTAGATGTGATAACCATTAATGATGAAGAGGCGCGGCAGTTAACCGGAGAATTTTCGTTAGTTGTGGCAGCCCAAAAAATTATCGAGATGGGCCCGAAATATGTAATTATCAAAAAAGGAGAGCATGGTGCATTGTTGTTTCATCGTGATGAAGTCTTTTACGCCCCGGCTCTGCCTCTTGAGAAAGTATTTGACCCTACGGGTGCCGGCGATACCTTTGCGGGAGGGTTTACTGGCTATTTAACCAAGACAGAGGATTACAGCTTTGAGAATATGAAAACAGCGATTATCAATGGATCGGCGTTGGCGTCTTTTTGTGTTGAAAAATTTGGAACAGAGCGATTGTTAGAGCTCTCCAAAAAGGAATTACATCAGCGTTTACAACAATTTAAAAACCTAACACAATTCGACATTGGGTTAACATAATATCACGCCCTGACCATCGGGGCGTTTTTTGTTTGAAATATTTATTTCTGAAGTATTATGAGCGACGCTTTAAAACACGAATGTGGAATAGCATTAATTAGATTGCTTAAACCACTGGAATACTACAAAGAAAAGTACGGCACTGCCTTTTATGGGGTCAATAAAATGTACCTCTTGATGGAGAAACAACATAACCGTGGCCAGGATGGTGCCGGTTTTGCCAGTATAAAGCTTGATGTAGAACCCGGTGAGCGTTACATCAGTCGTATTCGTTCCAACGAAAACCAACCCATTCAAGATATCTTCGAGCAAATCAATGAACGCATCAATACAGAGTTCGAAGCCCACCCGGATATTAAAGAAGATGTGGCTGCGCAAAAGAAATACATTCCCTATTTAGGAGAATTGCTCTTAGGCCATGTCCGTTACGGAACTTTTGGTGGAAACAGCATCGAAGCGGTCCATCCTTTTTTACGTCAAAACAACTGGATGCATCGTAATTTGATCATTGCAGGAAATTTTAATATGACAAACACCCACGAGCTTTTCAATAACCTGATCAAGCTCGGGATGCATCCCAAAGATAAGGCCGATACTATTACCGTGATGGAAAAAATTGGCCACTTTCTGGACTTCGAAGTTCGTAAGCTATACAAGAAAGCGAAGGCTGCCGGAATGAGCAAAAGAGAGGCCTCTCCCTTTATTGCTGAAAATCTTAAGATCGATAAGATTCTTAGAAAATCTGCTAAAGACTGGGATGGCGGTTATGCAATGGTCGGATTATTGGGCCATGGAGATTCCTTTGTATTAAGAGATCCCGCCGGTATCCGCCCAGCCTATTATTATAAGGATGATGAAGTGGTAGTGGTAGCTAGTGAAAGACCGGTGATCCAAACGGTTTTTAATGTCCCATTCGAAAAAGTGATGGAATTGGATCCCGGACATGCACTTATAGTGAAAAAAGACGGGACCTTTAAACTATCACAAATATTAGAACCTTTGGAACGAAAATCCTGTTCGTTCGAACGAATTTACTTTTCCCGCGGAAGTGATGCCGAAATTTACCAGGAGCGTAAGGAATTAGGAAAACTTTTGATGCCCAAAGTTTTGGAAAGCATCGATCACGATACTGAAAACACCGTTTTTTCATTCATCCCAAATACAGCCGAAACTTCTTTCTATGGAATGCTCGAAGCAGCCCAGGACGAACTGAACAAACAAAAGATCAAAGCCATATTAAAGGAGAAGGATTCATTAACACCCGAAAGGCTTCAGCAAATCCAAGCGCATAAGATCCGTATCGAAAAGCTTGCTATCAAGGACGTAAAATTGCGAACCTTTATTACCGAGGATAGCAGTCGGGACGATTTGGTTGCTCACGTCTATGATGTGACCTACGGGGTAGTAAAACCTACCGATAATCTAGTGATAATTGATGACAGCATCGTTCGTGGAACGACCTTAAAAAAGAGCATTTTAAAAATGCTCGACCGGTTGAACCCCAAGCGAATTGTGGTTGTATCTTCAGCACCACAGATTCGGTATCCGGATTGCTATGGAATCGATATGGCGCGTCTTGAAGATCTGGTCGCCTTTAATGCAGCAAGGGCTTTGCATAAGGAACGTGGAACAGAAAATATTATTGAAGAGATCTATCATAAGTGCAAAAAACAACTCACCTTAAAAGATTCTGAAATGGTGAATTATGTGAAAGAATTATATGCACCCTTTACAGATGAAGAGATTTCAGATAAAATTTCCGAGATCATCAGCGAAGACAATATCAATGCGAAAGTGAAAGTGATATTTCAGTCGGTAGATGATTTGCACAAAGCCTGTCCAAAAAATTTAGGAGACTGGTATTTTACGGGGAATTACCCAACTCAGGGAGGAAATAGGGTAGTGAACAGAGCTTATGTTCACTTTTTCGAAGGAAATTCGGCTCGGGCCTACTAGATTATATGTTAAATCTTTAAAATATGAGTCAAAAAAGTGCACTTTATCGAATATAAAAAACAGTTAGTCCAAAAGTAGGAAAAATCCCTAGCAGATATTATTTAATATCATATATTTGACTCATACCATAGCATAAGTAGGTTAAGTTCATGGTAAGATTTGGGGCAAAAAAGGTAAACTCTCGTTTACCTTTTTTCATTTATACCGGTTTGTTCTTCTTAATATGAAGATTCTAAAATTCGTTGTTGTACTTTGATTTTCTGATTTCTCACAATAATGCCATAGAAATAGCCATAAATTGTGCTTTTTAACGAATATTAAGGCGATTGGTCTAAAATATTATTTCTTCCGAAGAATAATCATATATATTTGACACATACCATAGCATAAGTAGGTTAAGTTCATGGTAGATTTGGGGCAAAAAAAGGTAAACTCTCGTTTACCTTTTTTTATGGCCTAAATCTAATTGGGTGGCGAACCTAAGACAAATCCCGTACAAATAGACAGGATTAACCTGGTGAGCCGTATTTTACCGCTCACTAACTCTCGTTTACCAATTTCGGCCTTGCGCCCTCGCGGGTATCTCCACCAAATGTCCACAGGACATTCGATTTTGCCCCGCAAAATTACGCTGCGATAAGGGGTGGCGAACCTAAGACAAATCCCGTACAAATAGACAGGATTAACCTGGTGAGCCGTTTCCCTTGTGCTTATAAACTCTTGTTTACCTTTGTTTATGCTTAAAAATCACCCAAATAAAAAACCCGCTTATTATGGTTCATCATAAACGGGCCTTTTTAAAAAAGATCTTTTTCTATTTATAGGAACCATAACGTGTAGCCACCTCATCCCAATTGATCACATTAAAAAACGCTGCAACATAATCGGGTCTGCGGTTCTGGTAATTTAAGTAGTACGCGTGTTCCCAAACATCCAATCCCAGTATAGGTGTTCCGCCACAACCCACGTTTGGCATTAATGTATTGTCCTGATTAGGGGTAGAGCATACCTCAACTTTTCCTCCCGGGTGTACACACAGCCAGGCCCATCCCGAACCAAATTGAGTTTTGGCAGCCGTAGAAAATGTTTCTTTAAATGAGTCAAAGCTTCCATAGGCTTCGTTAATGGCGCTCGCCAATTCTCCGGAAGGGCTTCCACCACCATCAGGCGACATAACTTCCCAAAACAGGGTGTGATTATAAAATCCGCCCCCGTTATTTCGAACTGCTTTGTTATTCATATCCAGCGAATCGAGAATATCTTCAATAGACTTTCCTTCATTCGCGGTTCCTTCAATAGCAGCATTTAAATTGGCTGTATATCCGGCATGATGCTTCCCGTGATGAATTTCCATAGTGCGGGCATCTATGTGAGGCTCCAGGGCGTCGTGTGCATATTTTAATGCGGGTAATTCAAAAGACATATGATAATTTTTTTTTGGTTTCTAATAATTCCTATTTCAAAAGTACAGATTAAAAATGGTTTCTGTTGTTATGGAAATTATAAGATTTTTATAGTTTCATAGAAATTCTTAATAGTATCTTTAAAGTTCTCAATCTATCCATTCATTTGAGTCATTCGAATACTTTTGTTATTTACAATGCTTCCGCAGGTAGCGGGAAAACTTTTGCATTGGTAAAAGCATATCTTAAAAAGATCCTCCTCCGGCCACAGACCGATTACTACAAACATTTACTGGCCATAACATTCACCAACAAGGCAGTGGACGAAATGAAAACTCGTATCATCCAAACTCTGCTAGGTTTTTCTTCGGAAAAGGTCCCTGATACGGCTCAGAGGATGCTCGACTTAATCGTAGAAGAAACACATTTGAGCGAGGAAGAAATTAGAGCACATTCAAAAAATATTCTAAAACATCTTTTACATCATTACGCCCAATTCAGTGTTGAGACCATTGATCATTTCAATCATCGTCTGATCAGAACCTTCGCTAAGGATCTAAATTTGGATACCGGCTTCGAGGTAAGCCTGGATGTAAAACAACTTATTTCCCAAGCTGTAGATCAACTCATCGACCGCGCAGGTGATGATGATGAGATCACGAAGATCCTTTTGGAATTTGCTCTTCAAAAAACCGATGATGACAAATCATGGGACATCGCGATCGATCTAAGAAAAGCCGCCGATCTGTTAACCAATGAAAATGACGCCAAGTATTTAGAACCTCTGAAGAAGAAATCGTTAGAAGATTTTGCAAGACTTCGAAAAAAACTAAAGGGTACTGCCACTTCGCATAAAGAAGAGATCATCCAAAAAGCAAAAAAGGTTGTTGACCTATTCCATGAGCATCAATTGGATCGAACTCATTTCAATGGCGGCTATTTATTCGACTTCTTTCACCAAGTTGCTGCCGGGGAATTTCGGTTAAACTATAATACTGCCTGGCAGAATAACATGGAGGAAAAACCATTGTACCCTTCCCGTGTTGTGGGAGACAAAGCCCGGATCATCGACGATCTGATTCCAGAATTTGTACAAGCATTCCGACGAATAAAACTCGAAGTAAACCGCTATTCTCTTCTTCAAAATATTCTCAAAAATCTGATCCCACTCGCCACAGTTAATCTCGTAAATCAAGAACTTCAACTCATCAAAAAAGAAGAGAATATCCTGCCCATTAATGAATTCAACACTCTTATTCATTCAAAAATAAAAGACCAGCCGGCCCCGTTTATTTATGAGCGCCTGGGAGATCGGTATCGCGACTTTTTTATCGACGAGTTTCAAGATACTTCGGCATTACAATGGAATAATTTGATCCCCTTGATAGACAATGCAATTTCGCAGGAATATGAGTCAAAGGTCTCAGGCAGTTTATTACTGGTTGGTGATGCAAAGCAAGCCATTTACCGCTGGCGAGGCGGGTTACCCGAACAGTTTATCGGTTTATGCGAGAATGAAAGGCCATTTTCTAATTCAGAAAAAGCCTGTAAAACCCTGAACATCAACTATAGAAGTGCTCGTGAAATCATTGAATTTAACAATTCCTTCTTTAGTTTTATTTCGAAGTATTTTGGTGATCAGAAGCATCGAGATCTTTACGAAACAGGCAATAAACAAAAATCTGCCGGCAAGGATGGGGGTTATGTAAAAATCGAATTTATCGATGCTGAAAACAAGGAAGACCTGCAAGGCCACTATTCGCAAAAAACACTACAAACCGTTACAGAAGTATTAGCCCTTGGATATAAGAAAAGTGACATTTGTGTACTAACCCGAAAGAGAAAAGAAGGAATTGCCATAAGCGAATATTTACTCGAAAATGAGATTCCTGTCATTTCCGAAGAAACCCTGATGCTTGATAATTCTCTTATAGTACGGTGTTTGGTCCATACACTTCAACTCAGTTTAAATCCACAAAACGAAGAGGTAAAGATCCAATTCTTAGACTTTTTACACCGCCACTTATCTATTTCAGAAGAAAAACACACTTTTTTCAAATTGCTCATTCATCAATCGCTTGAAACTCTTTCCGAAAAGCTTACCGAATATTCGATCGATTTCAAATTTGAAGAGTTACAGTGTCTGTCGCTTTATGAAAGTTGCGAATATACTATTGAAACTCTTGGCCTGAACACCAATAGCGATGTCTTTTTAACCAGTTTTATGGATTTGATCTTCAACTTTTCACAACGTCCGGAATCGGGAAAAAACGAGTTTCTCAGCTATTGGGAAACCGAAAAGGAGAAGGTGAGTATTTCAGAAAGTAAAAGCGTTGATGCCGTTAAAGTAATGACTATCCACAAAGCCAAGGGATTGGAATTTCCGGTGGTTATTTTCCCTTTTGCCGATCTTGATATTTACAAAGAAATTGATGCTGTTGCTTGGTATCCCTGGGATGAAGACGGTTTTAACGAATTACTTATTTCGTATAGTAAGAGCATTGCAGACTATGGTGAGGTGGGGTCTCAAATGGTAGAAAAACGCCGAAACACCCTTGAATTGGACAACCTTAACTTATTATATGTTACCATGACGCGTGCCGAAAATCAGCTCTATATTTTTGCAAAAAATGAAAAGTCCAAAGATGAACCCACCACCTTCAACGGTTTTTTAAAGGCCTTTTTAGAATCGGGTGGATATTGGAAGGAGGCATCGACAATTTATACATTCGGAACATCGAATCATGTGACTTCCGAAAAAGTTCAGAGTGTGGTGCATCACGTAGAGATCCCCTATATAGTTTCACCTCCTGAAAGTCACAATATCAGGGTGGTCACTTCTGAAATTGACCAAGATAGTAAGGAGGCCTTGCGGTCCATTACCATCGGAAATTTACTTCACGATGCCATGGCCATGATAAAAACTACAGAAGATGTAGATAGAGTTGTCGATGATCTCAAGTTTCAGTTAAAGGATGATCCCAAGACCTTTTTAGAAATAAAAGACAGGATAGTGAATATAGTGCAGCACCCTGAATTGAGCCCTCTTTTTCGGTCTTCAGAAAAAGTATACAACGAAGGTGATATCATCACTCCCGAGAGGATACTGCGTCCCGATCGAATAAATATCCATGCTGATGAGAGTGTGACCATCATCGATTACAAAACCGGTCGGCCAAAAGAGCAATACGAATACCAGATAAACAGCTATGCCATGGCATTACAGGATATGGGATATCGCATCAGAGAAAAGCTTTTGGTTTACTCGAACAATAATGAAATTGTGATAAATAAAACATAAATTTGACCCCGATAACCAGCTGAGAAAAAAGATAAAAATGTACGGAAAAATTAAGGAGCACTTTCAACAGGAACTTCAGGATATCAAAGATGCCGGACTTTACAAAAAAGAACGAATTATTACGTCTCCACAGGATGCTGTTATAAAAATTTCGACAGGAGAAGAGGTGATTAACTTTTGTGCCAATAATTATTTGGGGCTTTCTTCCAACAAGGAGGTGATCCAGGCAGCCAAAGATGCTATGGATACCCACGGGTTTGGAATGTCATCGGTACGATTCATTTGTGGAACACAGGATATTCACAAAACACTTGAACAAAAAATAGCCGATTACTATCTAACCGAAGATACCATTCTCTACGCGGCGGCTTTTGATGCCAATGGCGGAGTGTTCGAACCATTGTTGGGGGCCGAAGATGCTATCATTTCCGATTCATTGAACCACGCTTCTATTATCGACGGTGTTCGTTTATGCAAAGCGGCTCGCTATCGCTATAATAACAGCGATATGGCGGACTTGGAAAAACAACTTATCGCTGCTGATGAAAATGGTGCACGCCACAAAATAATTGTGACCGATGGTGTTTTTTCAATGGATGGCCTGTTGGCTCCACTCGACAAGATCTGCGACTTAGCCGATACCTATGACGCCATGGTGATGATAGACGAATGTCACGCAGCCGGATTTATAGGAGAAACAGGTCGTGGCACCCTGGAAGAAAAAGGTGTTATGGACCGAATCGATATTATTACCGGCACTTTGGGAAAAGCTTTAGGAGGTGCTATGGGAGGTTATACTACCGGAAAAAAAGAGATCATCGAGCTCTTACGACAGCGATCCCGACCCTATTTATTTTCAAATTCATTGGCCCCGGCTATTGTAGGTGCCTCTATTAAGGTATTCGATATGCTTACAAATGACACCGCACTTCGCGACACTTTGGAAGAAAACACAGCTTACTTCAAAAAAGGAATGAGGGAGGCCGGTTTTGATATTATCGATGGAGATTCTGCTATTGTGCCGGTGATGCTATACGATGCAAAATTGTCTCAAACCATGGCAAATATGTTGCTTGAAGAAGGAATATACGTCATAGGTTTTTTCTACCCTGTAGTTCCAAAAGAAAAAGCCAGAATACGAGTACAATTATCCGCTGCCCACACCAAAGAGCACTTAGACAAGGCTATAAGCGCATTTAAAAAAGTTAAGGGAAAATTAGGGCTCTAAATGCTCTTAAGCTCCTAATTTTAAAAGAATAGAGCCATTTATTTGCAAAAAATTTAATAGATTTGCATTTGTTAGTAAATTTTAACAACTTACTTTTGCTCTATTAACACTTAAAAATTAAACAATCGAATATGAAACATCTTAACATTATTTTAGCTGCTGCGCTCTTTATTTTCGCCATAGAGGTAGCAAATGCGCAAGACGAAAACAACCCTTGGGCTATTGAAGCTGGCATCAACGCCGTGGATGTATACCCAGTTGGAATTACCGAAAACGGTAGATTTCCTTCAACTATTGGTGACGCCATGGTTAAAGGAGATTTATTTGACGAATATTTCAACGCAAATGACCACTGGAATATTTTACCTTCAGTATCCAGAGTTTCTGTAGGTAGATATATTGGGAGCGGATTTACTTTAGTTGCTGCAGGATCTATTAACAAAATTGACAGATTAGGAGATGTGAAAGTCCCTGATATGGTTTATTACTCCGCCGACGGTGAAATTAAATATAGTTTTAGAGACCATATAAATGGTCCCGGAGGATGGTTTGATCCTTCCTTGGGTATTGG
>SMXJ01000140.1 GCA_004356305.1 Bacteroidota bacterium
CAGATAACGGTTTGGAAAAAGATGAATTAGATCCTGAAAGGTTTGAATTCCCAGTTCTTTTTTAAGCAATTCGGCTCGATTGGGACCTACGCCCTTGAGGTAATCGATTGGAGTTTGCAGGAAATTGGAATTCATAAAACGAAGTTAATCATTTAAGAAACATTGTAAATTTGTGAGTGGTCAATTATGTACCAAGATGATTTCAAATTGAAAATTGAACTTTGAATTTTGTAATTTCCCTCTTTGGTAAAATAATAGCTCAGCAATACACATGAAACAGTTTTTGATAGTTTTATTCTTATTTATTTCCTTCGGAATTGATGCCCAGCAAACAGATATTGTTGACTTTACTAAAATTGATGCGGTCGTTGAACCAATGAGCTCCACAGGGATGATTGTAGGCCGTGTTGCAGTCTCATTTAATATGTTACGATCGGCAGACTCTGTTTATCTCGATGCGATTAACATGAATGTATATGATAGTAAGGGATCGCTGAGCTTACGGTCAAGCCAGGATAAAATTTGGTTAATAGGCCCATTCATATCAAATACCAGCTATACCATTCGGTTTGATTATCAGACCAAACCGAAACAATCTCTTTATTTCACCGATGATCAAATTTGGACACAGGGACAGGGAAAGTACACATCACACTGGCTCCCCAGTATCGATGATATGAACGATAAGATAGAATTTGATCTTGAGATCATAGCTGAAAAAACCAAAACGGTAATAGCCAGCGGTAATTTGAAAAAGCTTAAAATTACCGAAGGAGGACTTGTAGATCATTGGATATTCGATATGGAAAAACCCATGTCCAGTTATCTGGTAGCATTTGTGATCGGTGATTTTGAAAAGCTGAATATCAGTTCGAATTCAGGAGTACCTATTGAATTATATTACAGACCCAAAGATTCCTTAAAAGCCGAACCCACCTACCGGTACACCAAAGAGATCTTCGATTTTCTTGAAACTGAGATCGGATTTCCCTACCCCTGGCAAAACTACAAGCAGGTTCCGGTACGAGATTTTTTATACGCCGGAATGGAGAATACTACAGCAACTATTTTTTCTGAAGCATTCGTTGTGGATTCCGTCGGATTTACCGACCGGAATTATGTGAATGTAAATGCACATGAACTGGCCCACCACTGGTTTGGTAATCTGGTTACCGAGACGAGTGGAACCCATCATTGGTTGCATGAAGGCTTTGCAACATACTATGCTTTGCTCGCGGAAAAGGAACTATTCGGAGAAGATTATTTCTATTGGAAATTATACAATACCGCCGAACAGCTTAAATCATTAAGTGATGAGGGAAAAGGAGAATCCCTGCTGAACCCTGAGGCATCATCGTTGACTTTTTACGAAAAAGGCGCCTGGGCATTGCATATTTTAAAGGAATTGATAGGAGAGGAGGCATTTAAGACTTCAGTAAAAAATTACCTTGAAAAACATAAATTCCGGAATGTTACTACCAGCCATTTTCTAACCGAAGTGAAAGCGGTCACAACGATAGATATTACAGAATGGGAAGCGGATTGGTTACAACAATCGGCATTTAAAGCACAGCAGGCCTACGAATCGTTAAAACGATCCACTCTGATTATAAGGTATTTCGAAGTTCAAAATTTGAGGAAAATGTCGTTGGCAGATAAAAAAAGTCCGCTACTCGCTTCCACCGAACTTTTTGATAATGATTATTTGGGACAGGAGATCATCTATCAATTAGCCGAAGAGCCCATAAGTGAAACTCTGGCATTGTACAAAATGGGATTCGGGAGTATCAGTATATTTGTGAGGCAGGCGATCGCTCTTTCGTTGTTGAATATTCCTTCGGAATTACAAACTGAATATGAATCCTTGTTGGATGATAATTCCTATCTGACCAAAGAAGCCGCTTTGTATAATTTGTGGATGTCCTTTCCTGAAAAACGCTATGAATATTTAGATAAAACGAGGACTGTCGTGGGATTTCAGGATAAAAATTTGCGACAATTATGGTTGGTTCTTGCACTCAAAACCGAGGGTTATATGACGTCAGCCAAGCCTATTTTTACCAGGGAGCTGAGAAGTTATACTACCTCAGCATACAGTTTTGAAATACGGCAAAAAGCGTTTGAATATATAGATATATTGGGATTATACGATGATCAGGTACTTAAGGATCTCGTCGATGCTTGTGAACATCACAATTGGCGTTTTAGAAATTATACTCGTAACTTATTGGACGAGGTGTTGGAGATCGGCACCTATAAGGATCGGTTATTGATCTTAGCCTGGGAAGGGGATGAGAAAACGTCTAACTATTTACAAAAAATACTAGAGAAATGAGAGCATTGGTTATATCGGGTGGAGGGAGTAAAGGCGCATTTGCAGGTGGTGTGGCGCAATATTTATTGGAAACTTCTCATATATATGACCTGTTTGTAGGGACTTCCACGGGTAGCTTGTTAATCCCTCATTTGGCATTGAACAAGGTAGCTAAGATCAGGGAAATATATACATCGATAGATCAGTCGAGTATATTCAGCAGTTGCCCATTTGTGATTAAAAAGGAAAAATACGGCATTAGGCAAATTGGGATCAATCATTTCAACGTAATAAAAAATATCGTCAAAGGAAGAAAGACCTTTGGAGAAAGCCACAATTTAAAGAAACTTATTATTGAGGTTTTTACGGAAGAAGAGTTCAACAAACTCAAGGAGAGTTCCATCGATATTGTTGTCACCGTATCAAACCTTTCGCTCAACCAGATAGAGTATAAATCCATAAATGATTGTAGTTACACCGATTTTTGTGACTGGATTTGGATTTCTTGCAATTACACACCTTTTATGAGTTTGGCAAAAAAGGGAGGCTGCGAATATGCAGATGGTGGTTTTGGCAGCGTGGTGCCCATCGAGGAGGCGATCAATAGGGGAGCGACCGAGGTTGACGTGATCGTTTTAGAAACAGAAGTTACCCATTACAATCGGATGCCATCTAAAAATCCGTTTTCGTTGCTTACCAGCATGTTTGCTTTCATGGTAGATAGGATAGAAAAGCAGAATATTCGCATAGGTAAATTTACCGCCGTTCACAATGATGCAATTATCAATTTGTATTATACTCCTACCCTTCTAACCACTAATTCGTTGATATTCGACAAAGAAAAAATGACAGAGTGGTGGGAAAGTGGTTTTCAGTATGCAAAACAGAAAAACATCGAGTTGAATGAAATAAAAGGACCGGACGCCTAAAATAACTCGGATACCTCTTTTTTCATATAGGCAAGGGCTTTTTGGGAGGGTGTGATCTCTTCCATAAAGTTACGCAATAAATATTCACGAATCCCATCTGCATCACTGGCATTTTCATGCATTACCGCTTGACGAATAACGTGGATCGTCGCATTTTTCGCAGCATTGATCAAATTCCAACATTCCGGTGTCACATATATTTGTTGAGTAACATTGTGCTCGAATTCCGTTTCTATGTTTTGAATAAGAAGCTTCTCGTATTTTTCGAGGTCGTCCGAGAAAGGTTTTACACGGATCAATAATTTATTGGGGTCTATGCGCTCTAAAAGCAAAGAAAGTCGCTCATACGCCTGTAAACGCATTGGCAACACCTTATTTTGCGCTTCTTTTTGGATCAAATAGCGTCTTCTTCCCTCTTCATTAGCTATGTGTCCTTTAAAAAAATAGTAGACTATAATAGCTACTACAATTGCCGGGAGCAGGTAAGCAAAGTAACTGAGGATTTGTGTCATTTCTTCCATAAGTATAATATGAGTTTGAACAAACATAGTATGTTTTACTATACTTTACAAATCATGCAAATCGAAAGAAACCAGAAATTAATTAATTTTCGGTCCATATTTCCCTCCCAAATACATACAATCCTTTAAATCCTGCATATTCGTAAAAGGAACAGGATCTTTCTCGTACATATACGTTCTATCAAGCTCTTTTGAGAGATTTGCGTCGCCTATATTCATATCGATATCACTCATCTTAAATTGACAGGGATGTTCATAACCCACGGCATGAGTTATTTCTATGAGCTCTTTTCGAAAAGTCCTGAAGTACTGTGCCAGGCGTTCGCTCTTCAACGGAATATTAATTCCGCCCTGCAACCATTTGCTTTGCGTAGCCACGCCACTTGGACATCTGTTGGTATGGCAAATTTGAGCCTGAATGCAGCCTATGCTCATCATAGCCTCACGAGCCACATTGATGCAATCTGCTCCCATGGCAAAGGCCATCGCCGCTTTTGCAGGAAAACCCAATTTTCCGCTTCCTATAAATACGATGCGCTCTGTAAGGCGTCTTTTCTTAAATACTTTATACAAATCACTAAAACCATAGACCCAGGGAAGGGAAACGTGATCTACAAAACTTGGAGGCGCCGCCCCGGTTCCCCCTTCGCCACCATCAACCGTAATAAAATCGGGGCCTTTTCCGGTCTCCACCATTAGATCTGCCAACTCCTCCCATTCGTCCAACTTCCCAATCGCGGCTTTTACTCCAACAGGCAATCCGGTTGCCTCGGCAATTTTTTCAATGAAGTCCAACAGTTCGGGAACATTTGAAAATGCACTGTGATTGGGTGGTGAGAGCACATCTTTCCCAACTTCCACCCCTCGAATTCTAGCAATTTCTCTGCTGATTTTTGCGCCCGGCAGCACACCTCCTTTACCCGGTTTAGCGCCTTGCGAAAGCTTCACTTCAATGGCTTTCACAAAGGGATGGTCCTCGACCAATGTGATCAATTTTTCCATGGAGAATCCGCCATCCTCTGCTCGTACTCCAAAATACCCTGTTCCAAAATGAAAGACTACATCCCCGCCATGACTGTGATAGGGTGATAATCCGCCTTCACCTGTGTTGTGATAAGCTCCGGCCATTTTGGCTCCTTTGTTCAAGGATTCCAAAGCTTTGGCCGATAATGACCCAAAACTCATTGCAGAAACATTGATTATGGAAGCCGGACGATAAGGTTTTTTCCTTTTATTGAAAGCACCCATGACTTTGGCACATGGTAAAAAGTTTTTATCTAGTGTGTTGGGATGATTCTCACCAATTTGAAACGGCATCATAGCATTATTTATGAAAATATGATGATGGGCATAGATATCACGATCGGTTCCAAATCCTTCGTAATTATTTTCTTTTTTTGCTGAAGCATAGATCCACCCCCGTTCAATTCGGTTAAAGGGTAACTCTTCCCGATTATTTGCCACAAAATATTGCCGCATTTCCGGGCCTATCCCTTCGAATAAGTATCGGATATGACCAATAATTGGAAAGTTATGGCTAATGGTATGCTTCCGCTGAAAAAATATATCCCGCAAAGCGATCATGGCCAAAATAATTAGGATCCAGCCCCACCAAGGGATGCTTTTAATAAATTCAAATACTGCGTCCATATAATTCAATTTCCACACCCTAAAGCTATCAAGAATAATTACCTAATTCCATAGGGCTGATGCCATTTTGATTGACATCCTTCGAAGAGCTAAAGGTATTCAAAATTTCAGCAAAACGAATAGTAGCCTTGTTGTTTATAAATTCTGAATAGAGGGGTATTCAGTTCAAGTGATTTTCTGTATTTTCACCTTTCAGAATTACTTCAGAATTACTTCAGAATTAACAGAAAATTGCAGGAATATTTAAAACAGTTGAATGAGGCGCAACAGGCGCCGGTATTACAGAAGGATGGAGCGATGATCGTGATTGCCGGGGCGGGATCGGGGAAGACGAGAGTGCTAACCTATCGCATCGCGTATCTGATGTCGCTAGGGGTGGATCCCTTCAATATTTTGGCACTGACCTTTACCAATAAAGCGGCTCGTGAAATGAAAAATCGGATCGCTGAAATAGTAGGCAGTAGTGAAGTGAAGAATCTTTGGATGGGAACATTTCACAGTGTTTTTGCAAAAATATTACGTTTTGAAGCCGATAAATTGGGATATCCTTCCAACTTCACCATCTACGACACTCAGGATTCCCAAAGCGTGATCCGAGCCATTATCAAAGAGTTGCAACTCGACAAGGATCTCTATAAATATAAGCAGGTGTATGCCCGTATTTCTTCCTATAAAAATAGTTTGATCACGGTGAAGACCTATTTCAATGATCCGGAACTTATCGAGGCAGATACTATGGCGAAGATACCGCGCCTGGGAGATATTTATAAAGCCTATGTCGATAAATGCTTTAAAGCAGGTGCTATGGATTTTGATGATCTACTTTTAAAGACCAACGAACTGCTGACCCGATTTCCGCAGGTATTGGCAAAATATCAGGATCGATTTAGATACATTTTAGTGGATGAGTATCAGGATACCAATCACAGTCAGTACCTGATCGTAAAGGCGTTGAGTGACCGTTTTCAGAACATATGTGTGGTGGGCGATGATGCACAGAGCATCTACGCATTCCGAGGAGCTAATATCCAAAATATATTGAACTTTCAGAAGGACTATGAGGACGTGAAAGTGTACCGGCTGGAACAAAACTACCGATCGACGAAAAACATCGTAAACGCTGCGAACAGTATCATTGAAAAAAATAAGAACCGACTTGAGAAAGTGGTGTGGACGGCCAATGATGAAGGAGATAAAATAAAGATCAATCGCAGCATGACCGATGGCGATGAAGGTCGTTTTGTCGCCGGTAATATTTTTGAATCGGCCATGAACAATCAATTGAACTACGATAGTTTTGCCATTTTATATCGCACCAATGCACAATCACGGGCCATGGAGGATGCGCTTCGAAAAAAAGATATTCCCTATCGTATTTATGGAGGCCTGAGTTTTTATCAGCGGAAGGAGATCAAAGATGTTTTGGCATATCTACGCCTTATTCTCAATCCCAAAGATGAAGAAGCCCTCAAGCGTGTCATCAATTATCCTGCTCGTGGGATAGGACAAACCACTATTGAGAAGTTGATCGTAGCAGCCAATCATTACGACCGTTCTATGTTTGAAGTGATGAAGGCTGTTGATAAGATCGATCTAAAGATCAATAGTGGGGCCAGGAACAAATTGCAGGACTTCACTACCATGATCGAGAGCTTTCAGGTACTCAATAGAGGCTACGATGCTTTTGAGATCGCCGAACATGTTACGAAAAATACGGGTTTGGTTCAAGAGTTAAAAAAGGAAGGAACCCCTGAAGGTATTGCCCGCATCGAAAATATTGAAGAGCTGCTCAATGGGATGCGCGATTTTGTGGAGGAGCAAAAAGAATTGGCAGATACAACGGGTTCATTGGCTGAATTTTTAGAAGATGTCGCCTTAGTGACCGATCTGGACAATGATAACGGAGATGAAAATAAAGTGGCACTGATGACCGTACATCTGGCGAAGGGATTGGAGTTTCCATACGTATATATAGTAGGAATGGAAGAAGATCTGTTTCCAAATGGAATGAGTTTGAACACCCGGGCCGAACTGGAAGAAGAGAGACGTCTTTTTTATGTGGCAATCACCCGGGCCGAAAAACAAGCGATCTTAACTTATTGTCAAAGTCGATATCGCTGGGGTAAATTGATCGACGCGGAACCCAGCCGATTTATAGAGGAAATCGACGATAGTTATCTGGAATATATAACCCCTGTCACAGAGCATCGCTATAAGCCATTGATAAATTCCGA
>SMXJ01000141.1 GCA_004356305.1 Bacteroidota bacterium
CCGATGTGATCACCGGAAGTGCAAACCAATCGCTTCGCGATTGACAGTTACTTATCGAAAATTTACTCAAGCAAGCTTGGACAAATTTTCTTACTCGTAACTGTACTTGCAGAGAGGAAGGGATTCGAACCCTCGATACGCTTTTGGCGTATACACGCTTTCCAAGCGTGCGCCTTCGACCACTCGGCCACCTCTCTAATTATTACCTATCAACACCCTGTCAAAAGGGTTGCCAAATAACGAAAAAATAATTTCAACACAACGCTATTCTCCTATTAATTTATACCATTTCTCCGCGCAGGGAAGTTTCAAATAAGGATTTGAATCTTGAAGAAGGAATTTGTTGTCCGAGTAGATACATAAGCTTGGCCAATGCCGCCTCTGTCGTAATGTCCTTTCCTGAGATCACGCCTAATTTTTTAAGTCCAACACTGGTTTCATAAGGACCCATAGCGACACTTCCCCCCGAACATTGTGTCACATTTATTATCGGCACTTCTTTCTCATGTATCAATTTCAATTGCTCCATAAACCATGATTCATTAGTGACGTTCCCACTTCCATAGGTCTCTAAAATCAGGCCTTTAATATTGGGACAAGAAAAGAGGTGGGTAATCGTCTCCTCATTTATTCCGGGAAACATCTTTACCAATAAAATATTTGTCTCAAAATTCTTATGCACCTTCAACTTATTACCTCTTTTGTGCTTAAGCAAGGCTTGTTCATTAAAAATCAGATGCACGCCACTTTGAGCCAAAGGAGGATAGTTTGGGGAAGAAAAAGCTTTGAAATGCTCTGCGGTCAATTTTGTGGTGCGATTGGCACGGTAAAGTTTGTATTCAAAGTACAAGCCTACTTCGTTCACTTTGGGTTTTCCATTTTCACGCAGAGCAGCAATCTGAATGGAGGTGATTAAATTTTCCTTGGCGTCCGTCCTCAAATCTCCAATCGGTAATTGAGACCCTGTAAATATTATGGGCTTATCCAGATTCTCGAACATAAAACTCAAAGCCGAAGCCGTATAAGACATAGTATCGCTACCATGAAGTACAACAAAACCGTCGAAGGCATCGTAATTATCTTCAATGATGTTTGCCAGATCTACCCAATAATTGGGGTTCATGTTGGAACTGTCTATGGGAATCGTAAAACTTTGGGAACCAATACTACAATCCAATAAGTTAAGTTCGGGAATATGCTCCAATAAATTATCAAAATTGAAATTACGCAATATTCCCGTTTTGGAATCTTTGATCATTCCAATGGTTCCACCTGTATAAATAAGGAGTATGTTAGATTTATGTGTCATTTAAACACCAAATATTTCTTTAGAATTTTCCGTTGTAACGCGAGCCACTTCCTCTTTTGAGATACCATAGATCGCCGCCACTTTCTCACAAACCAAGGAGAGATAACTACTTTCATTTCGTTTTCCTCTGAATGGTACCGGGGAAAGATAAGGCGAATCGGTCTCCAAAACAATATGTGCAAGATCAATTTGGTTGAGAAACCGGTCTATTTTTCCATTTTTAAAGGTCACGACCCCGCCAATCCCCAATTTCATATTGAAGCCCATCGCTCTTAGCGCCTGATCCAAAGTTCCGGTGAAGCAGTGAAAAATTCCGAAGAGGTCATCATCCTGCTCTGTTTCCAAAACCTCAAAAATTTCATCAAAGGCTTCCCTGCAATGGATCACAATAGGGAGTTTGTGTTTTTTAGCTAACTGAATTTGTTTTTTAAACACAATTTTTTGAATTTCAAGAGTACTTTTGTCCCAATACAAATCGATCCCTATCTCTCCTACTGCATAAAAATTACGTCTTTGGAATTGGGCCACCACATGAGCCAATTCATCTTTATAATTTTCCTTTACCGAAGTAGGGTGCAACCCCATCATTAAATAAATATGGTCGGAATATTTACTTTCCAGCTCATACATCGCCTCCGTATATCCCGAATCTATAGCGGGAATAAAAAATCGTTCGATCCCTGCATCAAAAGCGCGCTGCATCATTTCAGATCGATCATCCGCAAATGCTTCACTATACAAATGAGTATGGGTATCGGTTAACATGGACACAAAGCTACCAATTTGTTGTCTATCTTTACAAAAAAACGTGGCATCACTACGAAAATTATTGGAAGGTCAAAACTTCGAAAGAATCCCACTTCAAAAACTCAATACCGGCCATTACCAACTTTCACTCAAAATAAATAATAAACACGGGGATTTTATCCTTGACACCGGCGCGTCAACCAGCTGCATTGGATTTGAAAGTGTGTCGTACTTTATCTTGAATACGAAAGAAAGCGAAATCAAAGCGGCCGGCGCAGGTGCCACTGATATGGAAACAAAAATTGCCGTAAACAACCTCTTGGAAATAGGCGGGGTAAAGTTAATAGATCAGGACATCATAATTTTTGACCTGTCACATATTAATAGCGCTTTACACCAGGTTGATGAAAACGAGATCCATGGGATACTCGGCGCCGATCTATTAAAGAGACTCCGAGCAGTGATCGATTATGGCAGAAATTGTTTGTATATAAGGTGAACTCGTTTGATGTTATACTATATTTATTATATTTATATCGGCTCCTATAAACCATCATGTTGAAGAACAACCTATTATCGGTACTAGTTACTTTTCTGTGTGTTTTCGTTGTAAAAACTTCCGCACAGGACATATCCTATTTTAAGATTATTGTGGATAATACTCAAAATCCACAGGAAAAACTAGTCGCATTAGATTCGGTTATTTCCAAAAGCAGACCGATAAATACAGACGATTTTATCGCCTACAGTTTGGAATATATCGAATTGGCTAAAGAGCTTGACAGCGTCGAATCTGCCGCGAAGAAGATGATCAATGTGAGTTATAGCTTAACTTCTATTAAAAATCAACCTCGAAAAGTGCTTACATTGGTCGATGGGATCCTCGCTCGTAAATATGTGATCAAGGATAGCTTTCTCATCGGGAGTTTGTATTTAAAACGGGGAGGTGCTAATTCACGCCTGAACATACCACAATCGATCATCGATTTTGAAGATGCCGTTAATAATTACGGAAGGAAGGATTCTTTGTATGTAGCCGATGCCTATCTGTTTAGTGGTCAAGCCTATTCGAATCTTGGAAAATTCGTACCTGCGGGAGAGAATTACAAGAAAGCCTACGAATATTTTGAAGCCCTCGAGGATTATGAATATATGTACTACGCACGGCAAGGAATCACTACCATGTTCAGTATGAATGGATTCTACGAGAAAGCAAAAGAAGAACGAGATAAAAATTTAGAGAAGATCAAGGAACTCGGCTTAGAACATCATTTGGTGACGATCTATTACAATCAGGCATTGGATTATCAGAAATTAGGAAATAAGAAATTATTCCTGGAGTATCTTATGAAGGCCGAAAATGCCATAGATCAGGTTCCGGATGGAGAAGTGCACAGCGGTAGTAAAATATATGTTTATACAAAGCTCGTCGCTTATTATGCCGAAGAAAACAATCTGGAAAAAACAGAGGAATATATAAACTTACTAACTCCAATTTATGATCAGGTCCCTGATGACCTTGTGAACCAGATAAATTATGACGAGGCGATGGCGAATTATCTATACGCACAAGGAAATTATGATGAGGCACTTGATTTTGCTAAGAAAAAACTGGAAAACTCCAAAACTCTGGGCCAGGAGGAGAATATTCTTGAATCGTACCTTATTCTATCAAGAATCTATGAAGCTGATAAAAATTATAAATTAGGTCTGGAAAATCACAACCGTTATTCAAACTTAAAGGATTCAATATACAATATAGCTACAGCAAATAAACTGGCATATTACCAGACACTATACGAAACTGAAAAAAAGGAAAACGAACTCCTTGAAAAAAATACAAACATTCAGTTGTTGCAAAAGGATAACGAATCTTCAAAGAAGCGCCTCATCTATAGTGGCATTGTTCTCTTTACCCTATTCGCAATGATCTTACTGTACAGAAACAGGATGCAAATTAAGAGCAAGAAAGAGCTTCAAGAGCAATTCAGCCGCGAACTATTATTTTCACAGGAAGAAGAGCGCAGACGAATTTCAAAAGACCTTCATGACGGATTAGGGCAGCGCCTTTTGCTCATAAAGAACAACGTGGTTAAAACTAAAGATGAAGACACGAAAAAGCTAGTTGAAACGGCTATAGATGAAGTACGAGCCATCTCCCGAAACTTACATCCGTTTCAATTACAAGAATTGGGGATCACCAAAGCTATCGAATACACCGTGAATCAAATCGACGAAAACACTTCTCTTTTCATATCTTCTGAAATCGATAATATCGATAACATTTTCAGTAAAAAACAAGAGGTAAATCTCTTTCGAATTGTACAGGAGACCCTAAGCAACATTATAAAACATGCCGATGCCGAAGCAGGAAAAGTAGTCGTAAAACGCTACCCACATCTGGTGAGTATAAGCATACGGGATAATGGTGTTGGGTTTGATTTTTCAGAAAAATATCAAAATGTGAAATCGCTAGGTTTGAAAACACTTTTTGAACGCACCAAGTTATTGAACGGCCAAATGAAAGTTCAATCCAAAAAAAATAATGGCACGTTAATTGAATTTCACTTTCCGACAGCATGAAAAGTAAGTCCATTATCATAGCAGATGACCATCCACTTTTATTAAAAGGCCTGAGTGACTTTTTAATTGAAAAAGGCTACAACTTTATAGGGCGGGCTGAAAACGGTCGGGAAGCCTTCAATCTTATCAACAGACTTAAACCGGACATAGCCATATTGGACATTCAAATGCCTTATATGTCCGGTTTAGAAATTGCAAAAAAGTGCGACAGTAATAATATAAAAACTAAAATCGTACTCATTACATTTCATAAAGAGAAAGAACTCTATGAACAGGCAAAGGATCTGAACATCTTCGGGTACATATTGAAAGAATTTGCCCTTGAGGAAATTGAAAACTGTATTCAAACCGTCTCTAAAGGGGAGCCCTATTTCAGTCCGAAGATCAAAGAACTATTGGCAAAAAATACGGTCGATGACGATGTACTATCCTTGTTGACGCCATCCGAAAAAAAGATCTTAAAGCTTATTGCAAAGGACAAGACAAACAAAGAGATCGCTTCCCTTTTATTTATCTCTTACCGAACCGTCGAAAA
>SMXJ01000142.1 GCA_004356305.1 Bacteroidota bacterium
CTGCCACTCTGTGCCGGAAGGTGTATGTAGTTGCAAATGTTGCCGTATTTCGCCATACTATGCAAAACATCTTCGGTCATATCCTGGGGGTTGGAAGTCGAAAACCGAATTCGCATCCCGGGTTGTGCCTCGGCCGTCATTTCGAGTAATTTTGCAAAGTTGGTAGCCGTTGCTCTTTGGATCTCGGAAGCATTTTTATAGTCTTTTTTTAATCCGCCCCCGTACCACAGATAGCTATCTACATTTTGACCCAATAAGGTAATTTCTTTATATCCTTTTTCAACAAGATCGTTTACCTCGTTGATTATACTTTTGGGGTCACGACTACGTTCACGGCCTCTGGTAAAAGGCACTACACAAAAAGTGCACATATTATCGCATCCCCGGGTAATACTAACAAAGGCAGTTACGCCATGTCCTCCCAAACGCACCGGAGAGATATCACCATATGTTTCGTCCTTGGATAGGATAACATTCACAGCATCCCGCCCTTCTTCAACTTCTTTCAATAAATTTGGGAGGTCTTTGTAGGCATCAGGACCCACCACCATATCCACTATTTTTTCTTCTTCGAGGAATTTACGTTTAAGGCGTTCGGCCATACAGCCCAGAACCCCCACCTTCATTTTTGGGTTGATCTTTTTTACCGCATTGTATTTTTCAAGACGTTTTCGCACAGTTTGTTCCGCCTTGTCGCGAATGGAGCATGTATTGATTAAAACCAGATCGGCCTCTTCCAAATTTTCCGTGGTATTATATCCTTGTTCTGCCAAAATAGACGCCACGATCTCGCTGTCGCTAAAATTCATTTGGCAACCATAACTCTCGATAAAAAGTTTTCGTCGGTTGCCATTCTTCTGCTCCAGGACCAAAGATTCTCCCTGCCTTTTCTCGTCTATAACCTTTTCTTCCATAAAATTTATCGTCCTGGTATAACGATACGGATCATTGCGTTTCAAATATAATACCTGCCATTTGGCAGTAAGGCGCAAAGATACAATATTAAAGAAGAATATGACAAAGTGGCAGATTTCTTTTTTATACATTTACAGTCGAAGTAACTAAAACCAAAAACCATGAAATCCAATATTTTTCAGAAGATAGAAAGTTCAACAAAACCCGACTTCGGTGATATTTTTAGTAAAAGTTTTGGTCTTTTTCAGAAACTGTTTATGGAAGCAGTAAAGCACGGACTTGTTAGTTTGTTGGTTGTTATTCCTTTTATTCTAATTATTTATGTTCCATTAATGCCCATGTATATTGAATTATTGATGAATTCGGGAGATCCTTATTATTCGCCTTCCGGCTTGGAGGGATTTTCGGCCGTATTGATAATAGTTTGGGTTATTGCAGTTTTTCTCATATCCTTCATACTGCAGGTGGTTGTCTTGTCGATCAATGTGCATTTTTATAAAGTGTGTAAGAATATAGATCTGGGGATCGATGAACCTACAGGGGGATATTTTGATCTGTTGAAAAACAATTTCGGTAAACTAATGGTACTTTCCTTAGCGACTTTTGGGATAGCTTTGTTAGCTACCTTATTGTGTTACTTACCCATATTCTATGTGCTGGTACCCTTGCAACTTTTCTTGCCTATTTTGGCGTTCAATGATAAACTAAGCGTGTCCGAAATTATTAAGGCCGGTTTTAAACTGGGTAACAAATACTGGTTGATTCTTTTTGGTCTAATTATACTTTCATCGATCATCGCACAATTAGGAATTATTCTATGTGGAATCGGACTGGTGATCACGGCATATTTTGTCCATATCGTTATGTATAGTTTTTACAAGGATAGTGTTGGCTTTGATGATGGATCTGAATTAAATACCTTCTAATAATTTCTTGAAGTAAAAGACCTTTTTGCTGTTCATGGAATCCTAAAAATCGGGTTTGATCCGGGCGTATAAAAAAAATCACATACTTTTGTACACCAAATTTATGGACTATGGCAAAGAATTTAGTGATAGTTGAATCTCCGGCAAAAGCCAAAACTATCGAGAGATTTCTTGGAAGTGATTTCAAGGTAGCTTCAAGTTTCGGGCACATTAGAGATCTTCCTGCCAAAGAGTTGGGAGTTGATGTTGAAGGAGATTTCACCCCCAAATATATCATTTCGAGCGATAAGAAAAGTATCGTTAAAGAACTGAAGGCGTTAGCGAAAAATGCGGATATGGTATGGCTCGCCAGTGATGAAGACAGGGAAGGAGAGGCCATTGCCTGGCATTTATCGGTATCATTGGATCTCGATGAATCTAAAACTAAGCGAATCGTATTTCACGAGATCACAAAATCTGCTATTCTCAAAGCGATTGAAAATCCGAGACAGATAAACTATAATTTGGTGAACGCACAACAAGCCCGACGCGTATTGGACCGCTTGGTAGGTTACGAGTTATCCCCGGTACTTTGGAGAAAAGTAAAGGGAGGCTTGTCCGCAGGACGGGTACAATCGGTCGCGGTGCGTTTGATCGTAGAACGGGAACGTGAGATTGAAAAGTTCAACCCGGTTGGCTCCTACAGAATAGATGCCGAATTCACCACCGAAAACGGCAGTAAGTTCAAAGCAAAGCTTCCGAAAAATTTCAATATGGAATCCGAAGCTTATGCCTTTCTTCAGAAAAACCTGGGCGCCGAATACAAGATAGCGGATCTGGTCAAAAATCCCGCAAAGAAATCTCCCGCACCGCCATTTACTACTTCAACCCTTCAACAGGAGGCGTCTCGTAAATTGTATTATTCGGTAAGCAAGACCATGACCATCGCACAGCGATTGTATGAGGCAGGATTGATCACTTATATGAGAACCGATAGTGTAATCCTTTCCGATGATGCTAAAAATGCGGCTAAGAATGAGATCTTAAACTCGTTTGGAAATAATTACAGTCAGCCGAGAAATTATAAAGGAAAGACTAAAGGTGCTCAGGAAGCGCATGAGGCCATCCGTCCTACCGATATGTCCCGTCAAACCATCAAAGGAGATTATGATCAGGAGCGATTGTATCAGCTGATTTGGAAACGCACCATCGCCTCGCAAATGAGTGATGCACAGCTTGAGCGGACCCATGTGAAGATCGATATTTTTACTTCACCATTGGCTGAAGCTTCGGGCGAATTGCGGCTGGAAAAATTGATGGAACAATTCTCAGCAAATGGAGAAATGATAAAATTTGAGGGTTTCCTGAAAGTATATCTGGAAGGAACCGATTTTGAAGAAGAAGAACAAGAAGGGATGCTTCCCAACCTGAATATGAATGAATCATTGGGAAACAATTATATCACGGCAACACAGCGTTTTACCCGTCCACCCTACCGTTATACTGAGGCTTCGTTGGTGAAGCAGCTTGAGGAATTGGGAATTGGCCGTCCGTCGACCTACGCGCCAACTATTTCTACCATCATGAATAGGAATTACGTGGAGAAAGGAACCGTTGAAGGTGTGGAGAGAAAATATTTACAATTGGTTTTATCCGAAAATGGCGTTGAAGAAAATAGTTTAACCGAAACTATTGGTAGTGAAAAAGGAAAGTTGGTCCCAACGAGTATCGGAATGATAGTGAATGACTTCCTGGTCGATAATTTCATGGAAATTTTGGATTATAATTTTACGGCCAAGGTAGAAGAAGATTTTGATGCAATAGCCGAAGGTAAGGAGGAGTGGACCTCAATGATGAAGGATTTTTACAGTAAATTCCATCCACGTGTGGAACATGTTCAGGAAAATGCCGATAGGGAAAGCGGGGAACGAATTTTAGGAGAACACCCCGAAACCGGGAAACCTGTTTTGGTGCGTTTGGGAAAATTTGGCCCTATTGCACAGATCGGTGCTCCGGATGATGATGAAAAGAAGTTCGCCAGTCTTCGTCCCGATCAGCAATTGCATCTGGTGACTTTCGAAGAGGTGTTGGATCTGTTTAAACTTCCGAAAACATTAGGGATCTATGAAGCTGAGGAAGTTGAGGTGGCCAATGGTCGTTTCGGACCTTATATTCGCTTCGGAAAAAAATTCATCTCCCTTGAAAAGGGAATGGATCCTTTGGAGGTGACTATGGAGATGGCAAAAGAGCTTATTGAAGAGAAGAAAAAGGCTGATGCTCCTATATATACCTACGAAAGTTTACCGGTACAAAAAGGAAAAGGGAAATTTGGCCCATTCATTAAATGGAATAATATGTTCATCAATGTGAATAAGAAATACGATTTTGATGATCTGTCCGATTCAGATATCATCGAGTTGATCGAAGATAAGAAACAAAAGGAGCTCGATAAATTGATCCATGAATGGCCCGAAGAGGGTATTCGTCTTGAAAAAGCTCGCTGGGGACGTTTCAATTTAATAAAAGGGAAAAAAAAGGTGGAATTGCCTAAAACCACAAAGGCAGACAAAATGACCCTTGAACAGGCGCAGGAGTTGTTGGAGAAAAAAACACCTAAAAAAACAACAGCTAAGAAAAAATGATAGAATTTCTTTCCCCCGTTTCTAAAAAGATCATTGCCCACAGAGAAATACTGTCTCAGGGTGTATTGGGCAAAGAAATAGCTATTCATACTAAAAAAGGGAGCCTGCCGAACCTAAAAGGAGTTCAATTTGCGCTTTTCGGAGTAAAGGAGAACAGAAATGATGTAAATTATATGGGAGCCGATGTTTGTTTCGATGAGCTACGAAAGGCGCTTTATGCGCTTTACCCAGGAAATTGGCCTCAAAAAATAGTGGATCTGGGAGATATCGAAAAAGGGGAAACGGTTGAGGATAGTTATTTTGCATTTCGTGCCGTTTCAGAAGCACTGCTTAAAAAGGGTATTATTCCTATTGTATTTGGTGGAAGTCAGGATCTGCTTTTTCCTATGTACCGCTCGTATGATGGGATGGGTAAAATGGTCAATTTGGTGAACGTGGACCATCGTTTTGACCTGGGAGATGCCGAGCATCCTATATCGAACAAATCATATATAGGTAAGATCATTGTTGAGAAGCCCTATAATCTGTTTAATTACAGTGTGCTGGGGTACCAATCTTATTTCAATCCACCGGGGGAGATCGCATTGATGGAAAAACTATACTTCGATGGATATCGATTGGGCAAGGTGACTGAGGACATCACCCTGGTGGAGCCTATAATGAGGGATGCAGATATTGTTTCCATAGATGTTTCGGCAATAAAAAGCTCAGAATTAAGTTATAGATATAATTCCAGTCCGAATGGTTTTGACAGCCGTGAAATATGTGCTATCGCCAGATATGCCGGAATTAGCAATAAAGTAACCTCTTTCGGTTTATTTGAACTCAAAGATTACGTACAGACAGAGAGCGCAGCTACGTTGATAGCTCAAATTGTCTGGTATTTTATAGAAGGTGTGAATTTTAGGGTAGATGATGAAGATTTCAGTGATGAAAAAAGCTACACTACCTATAAAGTTCCTATCGATGATGAAATTTTAATCTTTAGAAAGAGCAATAAAACCGGTCGTTGGTGGCTAGAATTGCCTTTTATTTCAAATGTTAATAATAAATTAAAAAGAGAAACGTTATTACCATGCACTTATGGCGAATATTTAGGTGCAACACATCAGGAAATTCCTGAACGGTGGTACAAAGCCCGCCGTAAGAATGAAGTATAATCGAACTGACTTATTAACAGGATTTAAGGGTTTTATCAGAAAAATGTTGTTTTTCTGATATTTTATAAATAGGTTTACCCCCTCAAATCTTATTAAATTTAACCTAATTACCTATGAATAAGTTTATTGCATTCATTGCGATGATTGCCTTAATGATTAGTTGTAACTCTGGAGATAGAGGAGAACTAGTTGGCGCTAAAGGCAAAAAATGGTACCCTGAAAAACCTTATGGTATGACCCTTGTCCCTGGTGGATCTTTCATCATGGGAAAGGCAGATGATGATTTTGTGGCTGTGAACGATGCTCCCACAAGAACAGTAACGGTACGTTCCTTCTACATGGACGAAACCGAAATAACCAATGCTGAATACAGACAGTTTGTTGAGTGGGTTCGAGATTCGACCATTCGATTGAAATTAGCGATTCTCGCAGATGAAGTTGGAGCTACACCGGGTGATGGCGGTATTGGCGAATTTGCCTTTGTCGATCAGGAGAACGAAGAAATGACTCCCTATGAGCAGTATATGTATGATAATTACTTCGGAATGGGAGACGACTACTACGCAGGACGTAAGATCAACCGTGATATAGATCTTATTAATGACACTAGTGAATATCCGGATGAATATTATTCAGAAGTGATGGATACTATGTATATCCCTGCTGAAGAGGCTTACAACGGCCAACGTACCATCGATGTTGATAAGTTGGTGTTCCAATATACCTATATCGATATCCAGGCGGCAGCAAGAGCCAAAGGGAAAAGAAGAAAAGATTTCATAAAGAGAGACACTATAGCGATATATCCGGACACCACTGTTTGGATCAAGGACTTTAACTACTCGTACAATGAGCCTATGCACAATGATTATTTCTGGCATGAAGCTTATGGAGACTATCCTGTTGTTGGAGTAGACTGGAAACAAGCCAAAGCTTTTTGTGCTTGGAGAACCTTGTATAAAAATTCTTATCAAAAAGCGAGGAACAGACAACACGTCAATTCCTTTAGACTTCCCGGTGAAGCCGAATGGGAATATGCAGCTCGTGGTGGATTGCAATCTGCAACCTTCCCATGGGGTGGGCCTTATGCAAAGAACGACCGTGGTTGTTTTATGGCAAACTTTAAGCCCTTACGAGGAGATTATGCTGCAGACCAGGCATTATATACGGTAGAGGCAGATGCATACGAACCAAACGATTATAACCTGTTCAATATGGCAGGTAATGTTAGCGAATGGGTAGCGTCTTCTTACGATGCCGACTCTTATGAGTATTCTTCGACTATGAACCCCAGCGTAAACGATGACAAGAACATGCGTAAAGTAGTACGTGGAGGTTCTTGGAAAGACGTGGCTTATTTTCTACAGGTAAGTACACGAGATTATGAGTACGCAGATTCTGCGAGAAGCTATATTGGCTTTAGTACCGTTCAGGATTATATGGGTACCGATATAACTTTAAACCAAACCTTTGGAGACGCAAGATAGTCTCACAATTATAAAGAACTTAAATCTTAACTTAAAACCCCTTATGTTATGGCACAATCAAGATCAAATAAG
>SMXJ01000143.1 GCA_004356305.1 Bacteroidota bacterium
GGCTGTATAGCGGGCTGATCGACAGTATAGAGCAACCGGACAATGTAAGTGTAACTGAACTTATTTATCGCATTGTCAACGAAGACAAAAACGAAACCGTCATATTTTCGGATGGTATAATTGAAGAGGATTACAAATTGTATTCTGGTTTTTTTGACACTGAGTATGATAGTATTCAGTTTAAAAAGATCACTAATAAAAAGAAAACAACCTGGATCACCGGCAGATTGGATGGAAGTGGGTACACAACACAAAGTAAAATTGATTTTGTGAGAATGAGGGATTATGAACGGAAGAGATTTGAAACCATGATCAGTAATATTTCAACCAGCATACCCATTCATAAACGAGTATCTGAAGAAGAAATAAAAGAACTGATCACCCGGGAATGTAGGGAAAGAGGATTAACGCCAAAATTTGAATTCGCAGTGTATAGCAATGAATTAGCAACTAAGATACGTTCAAATTATTTTGATCTGGATCCATCGAGTACGTATGGGGTTCCTTTGTTTGTTAATGACAATTTGAACACGAGTTTTATATTGTATGTGAATTTCTTCGGAAAGGGGAAAGAAATACTAAATACGATTTTGGGAATGGCTATACTGTCCCTCGCGTTTACTACGGTGATAATATTGGCCTACTCTAACGCACTGAGACAGTTATTCAGACAACGACAGATCTCTCAAATCAAAACCGATTTTATAAACAACATGACCCACGAATTTAAAACACCTATTGCTACGATAAATTTGGCATTGGATGCGATGAAGAATCCAAAGGTCGCAGACGATAAAGAATTTATATCGCGGTATTTAAATATTATTCGCGAAGAAAATCGACGTATGCATGCCCAGGTAGAGAATGTATTGCGCATTTCGAAACTCGAGAAAAATGAGCTCGACCTACCTAAGGAGCGAGTTAAATTGCATGAAATTGTAGAAGATGCCATCTCACATGTTAATCTTATCGTCGAAAGTAAAGGGGGTTATATCAAAACACACTTTGATGCGATGAAATCTTCTGTGCTCGCCAACGACTTACATCTTACCAATGTGATAGTGAATGTATTGGACAATGCCGTGAAGTATTCAGAAGAAGCCCCTAAAATTGATGTATTTACCGAAAATGTCAATGACAATATCATTCTGAAGATCCAGGATCATGGGTTGGGAATGTCAAAAGGCGTTCAGAAAAGAATATTCGAAAAATTTTATCGCGAATCGACCGGCGATATTCATAATGTAAAAGGTCACGGACTTGGACTATCCTACGTAAAACGGATTTTAAGCGATCACAACGCGGAGATTTACGTAGAAAGTGAAAAAGGAAAAGGAAGTACCTTCATAATAAAAATGCACTTAATATCATAATATATGGAAACTGAAAACAAAAAAATCTTACTCGTCGAGGATGATCCTAATTTTGGAACTGTACTCAAAGATTACCTTTCAATGAATGATTACGACGTGACCCACGCGAAGAACGGAATGGAAGGATTTGAAAAATTTAAAAAAGACGACTTCGATCTTTGTATTCTGGATGTGATGATGCCATACAAAGATGGTTTTACCCTTGCCAAGGAAATCAGAGAAAAAAATGAAGATGTACCTATTATCTTCCTCACTGCGAAAGCGATGAAAGAGGATGTATTAAAAGGATATAAAGTAGGTGCGGACGATTATCTCAATAAGCCGTTCGACAGTGAAGTTCTGTTGATGAAGATCAAGGCGATCATCCAGCGAAAGGCTACAGACTCAATTGCAGACAGCAAGCAATTTGAATTCAATGTGGGAAATTTCCACTTGAACTCGAAACTTAGGTTCCTGACGTATAAAAAAGAGGCACCCAATAAATTATCTCCCAAAGAGAATGACCTGTTGCGCCTGCTGGCTTTACATAAGAACGATCTAATGCCTCGAGAACTGGCGCTAACTAAAATTTGGCGAGATGATAACTATTTCACTTCCAGAAGTATGGATGTATATATCGCTAAACTCAGAAAATACCTGAGCAAAGATGACGGTGTGGAAATAATCAATATTCACGGAGAAGGCTTCCGTTTGCTGGTGAAAGACGAGGTAGACCAATAGCAGTTAGAGATTAAGTGAAAAAAACGCCCATTAATGGGCGTTTTTTGTTTTTATAAATCTGGTGATCTCCGTAGGATCTGTCGTGTAGTCAAACCAATGAATCGCTTCGTTCTTCTTAAACCAGGTGATTTGTCTTTTGGCAAATCGGCGGGTGTTTTTCTTTATTTCTGAAATAGCTTCTTCCAAGGTTGTATCGCCTTCAAAATATTGAAACAATTCACGATAGCCAACTGTTTGTAATGCATTTAGGTCTTTATGCCCTAAGAGTTTCCGGGCTTCTTCTACAAGGCCCGCTTCCACCATCAGATCCACACGGCGGTTGATATGATCATATATTATTTCACGATCGGCCGTAAGACCGATAAAAAGAGTATGGAAGTTTCGTTCCTCGGAAGTATTATTTAAAAAGTGGGAAAAGGGTTTTCCTGTTCCTCTATAGATCTCGAGTGCTCTGATAAGACGATGATGATTTTGGATATCCACCTTACTGAAATAAACAGGATCTACACTTTCGAGTTCTTTCTGTAAGGGTCCGATTCCGAAGGATTCATATTGGCTATTGAGTATTTCCCTTATGTCTGAAGGAACTTCTGGAATTTTATCGAGACCTTTCGTGACAGCATCCACGTAAAGCCCGGAACCCCCTACCATCACTATGATTTTGTGTTTTACGAATAGTTCATCCAGTAGCTCGATCGCGTCTTTTTCAAAATCTCCAACACTGTAGTCTTCAAAAATACTTCGGTTTTGGATGAAATGGTGTCGAACAACTGCCAACTCTTCCGCTGAGGGTATAGCGGTACCAATCGTCATTTCTTTAAAAAACTGTCTTGAATCTGCCGAAAGTATTTCCGAAGAAAAGGTTTCTGCAATTATGAGAGAGAGTTTTGTCTTCCCGATAGCAGTAGGGCCTACAACACAAATTAATAAAGGATTTTGGTAAGACATTAGTCTGGGTCTTCCGAAGGATTAAGTTCCGCAGCACAGGAATGACAGAATTTAGCTTTGTCCTTGTGATGAGATTCGTTGCAATTGGGACAGTTTTGAGTATTCGTGTCGATATGTCGATCAGCTTTAGAATATTCCACAGTTACGATACCCGTTGGAACCGCAATGATACCATACCCCATTATCATAATTATACTCGCGATAAATTGCCCTAAGGGAGTGGCGGGAGAGATGTCTCCATAACCAACGGTGGTGAGTGTAACTATACACCAATATACGCTTTTCGGGATACTGGCATAGCCGTTTTCCTCCCCTTCTACGAGGTACATGATGGTTCCGGCAATAATTGAAATAATAAGTACGGCAAAAAGGAAAATAAAAATTTTAGCTCTACTGTTTATCAGGGCCCTTTTTAATTTATTGGATTCGCCAATATAACGCGTGATCTTTAGAATACGGAATATCCGTAACAAGCGCAAAGCCCTTATGGTAAGCAGGTAACTGCTTCCGGCCAAAATAAAAGAGAGATACAGGGGGATAGTGGATATGAAATCGATGATCCCATAAAAACTGAATATGTATTTAAAAGGCTTTTTAACGGTAACGATACGAGCGATATATTCAAAACTAAAAAAAATAGTGATCACCCATTCCCCGATGTACAAATACTCGTGGTACTTAACATCTAATGATCTCACACTTTCCAACATTACAAAGATGACACTCAGTAAAATAAGAATTAACAATATAATGTCAAAAAGCTTACCCAAAGGGGTGTCGGCCTCATAAATGATTTCGTGGAGTACAGTACGCCAGTTTCTTCGCTTTGCAGAACTCAATGGGTTGTTTTTTCAATTATAAAGGTAATCAAGTTTCCTTACATAGCCTTTTCTTTGGGCAACATTACAGTTTTAAGCACCTTATTTCTACGAAGATATCCTTGAATAATATGTTGCGCATCGCGATTGTTTTGCATAGGTGTTATAATCGATCTCAGTACTTCGGAATTATCGATTTGAAAGTTGAGATTATAATATCCGAAGCCTTTATACTGTCCATTTTCAATTAAAATGACGGATCGCTCATCGATGTCACGCCCCTTGTCAATAATCAGCATATGTTTATTTTCGTAGCTATGGTTATTCAGAAAAGTCTCGACTCTAGTATTGTATTCCTCGGGAGATTCCTTGTTGATACAAGCTCCTAAACATTCTTTAATGGTGTATAGAAAACAATTTCCCTTAGTACTGTGTAGTCCTGTTAATTTCTGGCAGAGTTGGTTGGCTTCTGTGATCTTAAAAAGCACCGATTTGGCTTGCTGATAGTTGGTAAAGGTAGTAATGGCCTTCTTGCGAGCATCTGCTTTTTCAATTTTTAAGTTGATATATCCTTCATCATCTATAAAAGAACAAAGTTGATACGTATATAGAGTTCTTCGCAAAGCCCTGTTATATATGGGTTTGTTCTGCTTTATTTCCTCACTTTCCTTTAACAAGGCAATGAGTTCACTCCCTGTTTTTTCGTAAGTGATCGATGCGACCTCCAGTTGAATTCTCTTGGATTTACGCTTGTCACTGGTGAAATGTTGTGTAAGACGTTTTTTGATGTTCTTACTTTTCCCGATATAGATAATAGTCCCATCTTCTTTGTGTATATAGTACACACCTGTTGCCGAAGGAGCATCTCCGATAAGATCCAATAATTTGGGTTCAAGATATAGCTTCGGGTCCTTGCGAATACTTTCGGTGATGATCTCTTTTCCCGAATCCTTAGTCAATAACAATTTGAACAGATCGAGTGTGGCTTTTGCATCTCCTTGCGCACGGTGTCGATCGCTGATAGGAATACCTAATGACCTCGTTAACTTTCCAAGACTGTAAGATGGCATATCCGGAATTAATTTTTGAGCCAATTCAACGGTGCATAAAGTCTCTTTTTCAAATGGATAGCCCAAACGATCGAATTCTGTGGTCAGGATACGATTGTCGAATTGGGCGTTGTGCGCTATCAGTATGCAATCTTTGGTTATTTCTATTACACGCTTGGCGATCTCGTAAAATTTAGGCGCACTACGCAGCATTTCATTATTGATCCCGGTAAGGTTGGCCACAAATGGTTGAATTTTTCGTTCCGGATTGACCAAACTCGAAAACTGATCTGTAATTTTATGACCGTCGAAACGGTATACGGCAATTTCGGTAATACCTTCTTCATTGTAACTTCCTCCTGTGGTTTCGATATCTATAATTGCGTACACTTACTATTTTTTGTTTATGCGTTTATCTGTTTGTATGTCTAATTGTTGAATCGTTCAATCATAACTTTCGTCTTCATGCGTCCGATTTCTGTCTTCTGTATCCTTATTTTTCACTTTTCATTATTCACTAATAACTTCCATCTTCATGCTTCACGCTTCTCACATCTCACTTTATTCTTCAAGTTACAAAATTACTCAACACCGCCTTTGCCATCATTCTGGTAATTCCTCGCTCCGAATATAGCACTTCCCACGCGGATCATATTACTACCGTATTCGAGGGCTAGAGGATAATCGGCGCTCATCCCCATAGAGAGATATTGTAGCTTGCACGTATCTTTGACGGCATTAAAAAATGTTTGCAGTTTGACAAATTCAGTGGAAAGTTGTGCTTGATCATCTGTGAAAGTCGCCATCCCCATAAGACCTATGATCGTAATATTTTCGAGTGTTTTTAACTCTTCGGAAATAAATAATGCCTTGGCCTCCTCTTCATTTATCCCAAATTTACTGTCTTCTTCAGCGATTTTTATTTGTAACAAACAATCGATCACTCTATCGTGCTTTGCTGCTTGTTTATTTATCTCATTTAAGAGTTTTAAGCTATCTACTGCATGAATTAAACTCACGAAAGCTGCCATATATTTCACCTTGTTTCTCTGTACATGTCCTATCATATGCCATTCGATGTCCTTGGGCATTTGGTCCCACTTAGCGACCATTTCCTGGATCTTATTTTCCCCAAACACTCTATGTCCTGCATCATAGGCCTGTAAGATCTCATCAACAGATTTTGTTTTGGTCACAGCCACCAAAGCGACTCCTTCCGGTAAAGAATCTTTAACTCTTTTTATGTTTTCTGAAATGCTCAATCTCTAAAATTCATATATGGTAACGCCACTGCGTAGCTTGGGTTCAATATAAGTACTTTTGGGTGGCATCGTTAGGCCTTCATCTGAAATTTTCTTCATTTCGTCAATCGTAATAGGCATTAATCCAAATCCGACTTTAAAATCTCCCGAATCCACCAAAGACTTGACATATACGAGATCTTTCTTTCCGTTGGAATAATTGATGCGTTGGTCGCTACGGACGTCTTCAATTTCCAAAATGGGTTTTAAAATTGTCGAATATAAGATCTGGGTGTCCAAAGCATCCAGTGCACTATTAAAATTGTACAAATTCATCCGAAGGTATAAAGAATAAAATTCCCCATCGAGATACATGCTAAAATGATGCTTTTTTGAAGGTTTATAATAGGATTGTCCTCTGTTTTCAATACGATAAAAGGTATCGAGCTTTATCAAAAAATCCTCCTTACTCAATCCATTCAAGTCTTTGATCAGGCGATTGAATTCGTAGATCTTCAACTCACTTTCGGGAATGAGGTAGCTCATAAAAAAATTATAAGGTTCCTCTCCCGTATGTTCCTCATTTTCGGATTTATAATCCTGTGCCAATAGATACGAAGAAGCCGTGCGATGGTGTCCATCTGCAATATAGATGGAGCCCATTTCGGTAAAGAGCTTTTTAATTGCCGAAATAATTTTGCCATCGCTCACATTCCATAAATAATGGGTATCGCGGTAGGTAGTTGTAAATTCGTATTCCGAACGACTCCGCATAACATCTTCTATCAAATTTTTAAGTTCAGGATTGTCCGGGTAGGTGAGAAGGACGGCTTCGGCGTTAAAACCGACAGTTTTCAAGTAATCTTTGAATAATGTTTCTCTATATTCGATGGTGTCTTCATGTTTCTTGATAACGTTATTTTCATAGTCTTTGACACTAGCAGCGGCAACAATTCCGTGGAATATCAAGCCATCACGATTTACGATTTTGTATATATAATAACAGGGTGATGGATCCTGTAAAAAAACAGCCTCTTCTTTAAACTCTTGATATCGATTGCGAACCATTGTATATCGTTCCTTTCCGGAGATCGTTTTATGATACTTAAATCCCGGATTGATAATTTGCAAAAATGAAAACGGATTATCACGCAAGCGAGCCTCCTGTTCATCTGCAGAATAACTATGATAGGATCGTGAAGCGACCAGGCTCACTTTATCACGAGTGGGCCTAACGGCTCTGAATGGAATGATCTTCGCCAAAATTAATTAAATTGTTTAGCAACCGTTTCGGCCTTCCTGTTTTCTGAATAATCATAAAATCCCTCTCCGCTTTTCGATCCTAGTTTTCCGGCCATCACCATATTCACCAATAACGGGCAAGGCGCATATTTTGGATTCTTATAACCATCATGCATCACATTCATGATGGATAGACAGATGTCCAGGCCAATAAAATCGGCCAATGCCAACGGTCCCATGGGATGAGCCATACCCAGCATCATCACCGTATCGATTTCTTTCACTCCTGCAACCCCATTGTAGAGGGTTTCAATGGCTTCATTGATCATGGGCATTAGGATGCGGTTGGCGACAAAACCGGGATAGTCATTGACCTCAACAGGAACTTTATTCAATTTCTTGGAGATTTCGGCTACGGCCTGATAGGTTTCATCACTGGTATTATATCCTTTAATGAGCTCTATCAATTTCATAATGGGTACCGGATTCATAAAGTGCATTCCAATGACCATATTGGGTCGAGAGGTCACCGACGCAATTTGAGTGATGGAAATTGACGAAGTATTGCTCGCTAAAATAGTGTCGTCCGGGCAAAATTTATCCAGATCTTTGAATATCTTCAGTTTGAGATCAACATTTTCGGTGGCGGCTTCCACCACCAGACTTGCGTATTCCACCCCTTCTTCCATACCGGTAAAGGTGGTGATATTGGCGAGTGTTTTATTTTTATCCTCTTCGGAAATCCGCTCTTTGGCAACCATTCTATCCAGATTTTTGGTGATGGTGGACATTCCTTTGTCCAGGACAGCTTGAGAGATATCGATGAGTTGCACTTTATAATCAAATTGAGCAAAGGTATGGGCAATTCCGTTACCCATAGTTCCGGCTCCGATCACAGCTACATTCTTCATATTTAGATTTTAGATGTTAGTAATAAGATGTTAGATATTAGAAATAAGATATTAGCCTATTGCATTTTAAAATTTTCAATAACCTGCATGGCGACTTTCAGTGCATTGGTGCCTTGTTGTAGCGTAACTACCGGGGTTGTATTATTCACAATGGCGTCTGCAAACGTATCGAGTTCGTCTAAGATGGCGTTGTTAACTTGTATTTCAGGATTATCAAAATAGATCTGTTTTTTTACCCCTTCGGCATTGGTGAGGATCATGGCAAAATCGTCTGGGTCTTTAGGAGCATCCTTCATTTTTACCACCTCGCATTGCTTTTCTAAAAAA
>SMXJ01000144.1 GCA_004356305.1 Bacteroidota bacterium
AACTATGGTGTTTTCACTTCTATTGTTGTATACCCGGTTGTTCCAAAAGGACTCATTTTATTGCGTATGATCCCAACTGCATCACATACCATACAGGATATTGAACAAACCTTAGAAGCCTTCTCTGCCATTCGGGAACGATTGGAAAATGGAACCTACAAAAGACTTTCTGCCGCTGTAGCCGAAGAGTTTGGAGAGTAGTTTTGTTATTATAATTCCTTCCTAAAAGTACTTCGTTCCTTATGCTGTACCGGGCTATAATCCTTCCAGAGCAATTGTACTGCCGTATTTTCCTTTAACTCGGGGTTTGTTTCTACAATTTCAATTCCCTTGGAATTGAAGAGCTGCTGCATTTCTTCAAAAACAATTGCGGTAACTCCTTTTCCCTGATATTTGGGGTCAATTCCTATTAAATAGAAAGCCGCAGTTTTCGCTTTTTTCTGTGCCCTTATAATATGCCACCATCCGAACGGGAATACTTTTCCATTGGCTTTTTTAAGGGCTTTACTGAAAGATGGCATCACCACTGAAAAAGCGATTAATTTATCATGTTCATCTTTAATGCAGGTGATATAATCGGGATGAATAAATGTGAAATACTTCTCCTTGTAATAATCTATTTGATATTGCTGTACGGGTACAAACGTTTGAAGCGTATTGTACGTACTGTTGAGTAATCCAAACATCTCGTCTACATAGGGCAATATTTCTTTTTTATTCTTAAATCGAACGACCGATAATCCATATCGTTGTCTAACGATCCTTGAAAACTTTTTTACTTTTTCAAATGCTTTTGGAGGTATTGCAAGACGAAACTCGATCCAGGTAGCTTGTTTCTCGAGGCCTAACTGCTCAAAATGTTTTGCATAATAGGGGTAATGGTACCAAGTGATCATGGTATTCATCTCCTCATATCCCATAGTTAAGATACCCGCCTTTTCCATATTGGAGAAACCCACAGGGCCTTCGGCGTACTCCAGATTGTTTTTTCGTCCGGTTTCGTAAACTATATCGAGTAGGGCCTCTGTCACTTGAAGGTCGTCAATAACATCGAACCACCCAAACCGGATTTTTCTTTTTTTCAGCTCATCGATTTCGAGATGATTGATGATCACGGCAATTCTACCGGCAATCTTTCCATCCTTATAGGCCAGATAATAATCAGCTTCGGCATTTTGGAAAACAGGATTTTTGGAGGAATCCAATGTTTCCATTTCATCCTTAATAATGGGGGGAACCCAGTATTTACAGTCTTTATATAACTGAAATGGGAAGGTGACAAACTGTTTTAATCCTTTTCGGTTGGTTACTTTTAAAATTTCAATCATATATGCTTAAGCTATAATTCACCGTCACCTCCATCATCTTCAATTTCGAAATCATCTATGCGTTTATTCCTTCTTTTCTTCTCCCTTTTCTTCGATTTTTTCAGTGCTTTGTTCTTATCCTTTTCGGCTTTTCGAGCATCTCTTCCCGACCTGCCTTTTTTCTCTAAAAATTCGTCCTGATCATGCATATCGAATCGATACGCCATACCTATTCTTCCGTAGAAAACCGAAGGTGTATCTTTAAAGTTAACTGTTACCGATAAATCCACGTGAAAATTATCGTTGACCAATGTCGCCACACCACCTCGCAATAATTGATCTGCGTAAAAATCGCTTTTGAATCCTTCATTTTCCAAAAATACCGAAAAGTAATCATTGGTGGCATAGGTTAGTGTAATAATATAACCATAGGACGGGAAGTCTGTTGTGATCCGATCGGCAATAATGTTGGTAACCAGTACAAATCCACCGATCCAATTGTTCTGAGTGGATAATACCACCTTGGGACTGATAGTGCTTTCCGGTTCCGGACTAAACGGATTATCGGCAAAATCGAAATTAGCGCCGGCATAGATAGAAACCGCCGGAATTAGATCGGACCATTGCCACCTGTAGTTCGCCTTCCAGCTATACAAATTAAAGCCCTCGAGCTCTTTCTTCCGATAGGGGTCGTAAATCAAGTATTTAGCGCCTAGGGTATTACTTCTGAAGTTTGAAAAAGTACGCTCTAATCCCTGCCCCTGAGTATCGGTCACATTATTTCTTTGAAACGAACCCATTATGCTTACTTCAAATTCTTCTTTCCACACTCCATAACGGGCGATATAATCCCAGCTAAAAATATTGGATTCGGTCTGTAAGAGGTTGTGTTTTTCCTTTCCAATGGATATTCCACTCTCGAACTGCAAAACCTTTTTGCCCACTGAAAAAGCCCCTTGTGAGACACCTGGACGATTCGTATTGATCATCTCGGTATACTGAGCAATAGCTCCAACAGGCAGTAATAACAAGATCAAAAGAAAAAATAGCCGATTCGTCATAGTTTTGGGTTTAGTTCAAAGATATAAGATTTTATCATTTATTTAATAGTTGATTTTTTTCTTTTTCTGAAGCATTATGTACTTTTGAAGACTATTCACTCCGTCACATTTACTTACGGAGTACAAAGAAAAAACTAATGATTTCTTTTCTGAAAACGATTTTAGTTATCCTCTTGGTATATTTAGTGCTTAAGTTTTTATTTCGGCTATTGAATCCGTATATAATGCGTTTTATAGCCAAAAAAGTAGCACAACGATTCGAAAATACTTTTGTGCAGAACCCTTTTCATCAAAGCCAGAAACAAGACCAGGACGAATTAACAATCGATGGATCTTCAAAAAAATCTCCTGCTGATGAAAAAATTGTAGGCGAGTATATCGATTATGATGAGGTCGAGTAATTTACCTCCATCCCCATAATTCTCTGGAGCAATGTTCATATTCTGTGGCATATTATATAGGTAGCCGTATCCTCTATCTAGCATATTTTTTATAATTTCCCCTCAATCTAAATACCGGCATTCATGCAGTTCAATTTCAAAAAAATTCTTCCGCATCTCTTGGTGATAGTGTTGTTCGTTATCGCTTCGTTGGCTTACTTTTATCCTGTCCTGCAAGGAAAGGCCATTTTCCAAAGTGACATAGTTCAATATACCGGAATGGCCAAACAACAAAACGATTTTCGAAAGCAAACCGGCGAAGAAACCTATTGGACCAATAGTGCCTTTGGAGGAATGCCAACCTATCAGTTGGGGGCGAAATATCCTCACAACTACAGTAAGAAGTTAGATCTAACGCTTCGCTTCCTGCCCAGACCGGCAGATTATCTCTTCTTGTATTTTATAAGTATGTATATCCTCTTTTTGGTGTTGAAAGTGGATTACAAACTCGCATTTGTAGGTGCCCTTGCGTTCGGTTTTTCCACCTATCTTATTATTATTTTAGGAGTTGGGCACAACGCAAAAGCACACGCGATAGCTTATATGCCATTGGTCATAAGTGGGATAATTCTTACTTTTCGAGGAAAATATATCCGTGGATTTTTACTCACTACCGTTGCGATGGCACTGGAGTTGGTCGCCAATCACTTCCAAATGACCTATTATTTATTGTTGTTGGTCATTTGTATTGGAATTGCCTATATGGTTGACGCTTTCAGAAAAAAAATGTTACCCCAATATTTCAAGGCGATCGGAGTAATGGCATTGGGAGTGCTGCTGGCCATGGGTCTTAATGCGACCAACATAATGGCGACAAAGGAATACGCCGATACGTCAACACGGGGTAAAAGTGAACTGACCATCAAGCCGGACGGCTCTCCTAAAGCATCAACTGATGGGCTTGACTACGACTATATCACCGAGTACAGTTATGGTAAATTAGAAAGCTTTGACTTGTTGATTCCCAAGTTTATGGGTGGGGGATCCGAAGACGATTTTCCAAAGGATTCGGAAGCCGTTCAGGAGTTATTGAAAGTGGGAGCTACCCCCCAGGAAGCCCGTCAATTTTTGAGCGAACAGATTCCTTTTTACTGGGGAGACCAACCCATTGTCGCGGCGCCGGCATATATTGGAGCGACGATCATTTTTCTGGCGGTTCTGGCATTGTTTCTGGTTCAGGGCCGTATCAAATGGTGGATAGTGGCGGGGTTAACGCTAAGCCTATTACTCTCTTGGGGAAAGAACTTTTCCTTATTAACCGAATTCTTCATCGATTACGTTCCGCTGTACAATAAATTTAGGTCGGTTTCTTCTATACAGGTAATCCTGGAATTGTTAGTTCCATTACTTGCGATTGTTGGATTACATAAGTTCTTTTTGTCACCAACCGAATCCTCCGATGAAGGTGTGAATGATCTTCTTAGTAAAGAAGCAAAGAAAAAAGCTTTGTTTTATTCAACCGGTATTGTAGGCGGACTAACAATCATTTTCATGCTATTCGGATCGCAGTTATTCTCTTTCGCAAGTCTTTATGACTCACTGATCATCGAGCAAATGGGAATTCCGTTTATGGATGCCGTTCGGGAAGATAGAATGTCTGTATTTAGAATGGATACCCTTCGCTCCATTTTATTCGTTGTTTTGACGGCCACCGTATTGTGGTTAGTATTTTCAGAAAAACTAAAAAAGAGCTATGCAATAGGCATCATCGCCTTTTTGATCATTGTTGATCTGGTAGGAATTGATAAGCGTTATGTGAACGCCGATAATTTTGTGATTTCCCGGATCATGGAGCAACCTTTCCTTGAAACTGCGGCAGACACCAAAATACTTCAGGACGATGGTTATTTTCGTGTTTATGATGCCACGGGCAATGCGTTTAGTAGTGGCCAAGTCAGTTATTATCATAATGCACTGGGGGGCTATCATGCTGCCAAACCGGGTAGAATACAGGATATCGATGATTTTTATTTAATCGAAGGCGATGCGGGGATCCTCAATATGATGAATGTAAAATATATACTCGTTCATGATAGGGATGGCAAACCCGCGGCACAGCAAAATCCATTTGCCAATGGCCCGGCCTGGTTCGTTGAGAATGTTCTGATGGCAAAAAACGCGAACGAAGAAATATTGTTGCTGGATAGCCTGAACACTAAAACAACGGCTGTCATTCACGCCGATTTTTTAAAGAGGATCCCCACTGAAAATATTAAACGGGATAGCACGGCAAGTATCGATCTGGTAAGTCATCAACCCAACCATTTGGTATATGAAACAACTTCAAAAACCGATCAGTTGGCTGTTTTCTCCGAGGTTTATTACCCCAAAGGGTGGGACGCCTATATCGATGGAAAACCCGTCGAGCATTTTCGAGCCAATTACACCCTACGAGCTATGATAGTACCGGAGGGTGTACACCAAATTGAATTTAAGTTCGAACCACGGGTAATAAAAACAGGGAGTAAAATAACACTGGTAAGCAGTATATTATTTTTCTTATTGCTGATGGGCGGATTGTTTTTGCTGCTTTGGAAAAAGAAACCCTCAACTCTCACCTAATGGGTATGAAACGAGTCCTCATAATTTGCTATTATTGGCCTCCTGCCGGGGGTCCGGGGGTCCAACGCTGGTTGAAATTTGTGAAGTACTTTCGGGATTTTGGAGTAACACCAATTGTTTTTGCTCCGGCCGGAGCCTATTATCCTTTGCAAGATGACAGTTTAGTCGCTGAGATTCCGAGAGGAGTTGAAGTTATACGGTTTCCGGTAAAAGAACCCTATCGATTTGCTAAATGGATCTCTGGAAAGAAAACAAAAACCATCAGTAGCGGTATCATTTCTGAAAGGAATCCCTCTATCCTCGAAAAATTAATGCTGTACGTTCGGGGGAATTTATTTATTCCGGACGCCCGGGTGGGAATGGTGAAACCTGCTTTGGAATTCCTTCATGATTATTTATCGCAAACCACTATCGACACCATAATCACGACAGGTCCACCACATAGTATGCATTTAATTGGACTCAGTCTCAGAAAAGAACTTGAGATACCATGGATAGCCGATTTTAGAGATCCCTGGACGACGATTCATTACCACAGATCGTTGAACCTCACAAGGAGTTCAGAAAAAAAACATAAAGCTTTGGAAAAGGAGGTATTGAATACTGCCGATGTTATTGTAGTGACTAGTCCGAACACTAAAAAAGAATTTGCTGCTATAACGAATAAACCCATTTCGGTGATAACAAATGGTTATGACGTTCCAGAATTGCTTTCTGAAACCACGACAGCAGGAGGAGAGATCAGGAGAATCCCGGACCCTAAATTTACCATAGTGCATATAGGATCGCTTTTGAGCCATCGAAATCCGATAGTATTATGGAAAGTACTTTCAGAATTGATCGAATCCCATCCGAAATTTGCAGATAATTGCCTGATCAAATTGGTCGGTGCCACAGGTAAGGATGTGATCATGAGTTTGTTTGAATTCGGGTTAGAGCATTATTTTGAAGATAGTGGTTACGTCTCACATTCGGAGGCTATGCAGCTTCAGCGCAACGCCCAGATCCTATTACTTGTAGAAATAGATCGTTCGGAAACCAAAGCCATTATTCCGGGGAAATTATTTGAGTACCTTTATGCGAGACGTCCAATTATAGCCTTAGGGCCAGCGGGAAGTGATATTGAAGGAATAATCGATGAAACCCGATCGGGTCGATTTTTCAACTATTCTGAAAAAGAACAATTAAAAGAACAACTCCTGGAATATTTCGATGATTACCTCAATGACAATTTGAATGTGGCTTCAGAGAATATTGAGAAGTACAGCAGGCGGGAGCTCACCAAAAAAATGGCCGAAATAGTGAACAACGTTTAAGGAAATTTTCGAACCATATCCCTTACTTACCTAAAAAAAAGCGAAACCCTCGATCCCTGCCTGGGCAGATCACAAGGGTTTCTCACTAACCAACCAAAAAATTATAGTCCACGACCTCTTTTAGGGGTACTACCTCTGGAGCGTGTGGTGGAACTTTTTCTACTCACTGTGCTCTTGGATCGGGATGGGGCACTTTTCTTATAAGTACTGCTCTTTCTGGAAACAGTATTCTTTTTCTTACTCGGTGAAGAGTTTCTGGTCACAGAAGTACTTCTGTTCTTGGATCGCCTCTTCACCGTATTTTGTCTCTTAGCAACAGACCGCTTCGACACCGAACTATTGGAACGCGACTTGTTCACGGTTCCTCTATTAGAAGACGATCTTTTAACACTATTGTTACGCTTCACATCTCTTGAAACCGAATTATTCTTCTTCGAAATTCCTCGGGAGGTATTTCTATAGCTTACAGAACTTGTGTTTCTCTTCACCGCATCTTTACGACCCGATGAAACGGTGTTTCTCTTGGCAATATCTCTAGAGCTAGACCTTGAAGTAAGATTGTTTCTCTTTCGGCTGTCCGCTCTGTTCACGGCGGTATTTCTTCGGTTAGGGTTGTAATCACGATTTACTGCGGTTCTGCCATTTCTGTAGTGAATACGACTTCCCGGACGATAGAAATTTCTTCTTCCGTTTACGTAATACCTGTGACCCCTATTATAATGAGTTCTGTGATACGCATACGAATATCTAATAGGACTGTAGTATCTTCTGTATGGGTAATCATATACGATACAACTAGTGTAGTAAGGACGGGCATAATATATATGCCATGGGTAGTAAATATAGGTTCGGTACCATGGGCTGATATAGCCTGTGCAATAGTCAAAATATCCGTAATGGTTATAGAAGATATGAAGTCCACCTACCCAAACAATACGACGGTTGTGGTATCTAATCTTGACAGTACCCGCTCGAGAAATACGACCGTATTCATCATAATAGATCGGCACATCTTCGATTTGGATGATGGCACCGTAATCATCGTATTGTACATAGGCTTCATAATCGTACCCCGAATTAAAAGAAATACTCACACCTGGGGTATAGAAGCTTACATTTAATTGGTCACCCGTTTGGTTCCCAACATAAACAAAATCAAATTGTCCATCGGGGAATATTGAAAACTCTACGCCACCTTCTACAAAGATGTAAGATTTCCCGTCATAATAATT
>SMXJ01000145.1 GCA_004356305.1 Bacteroidota bacterium
AAGGTGCCGAAATAGTGACTGGAAAAATGTATGATGCCTTTCAAAAATTCATTTAAATATGGAATTTGTCCATGGACCACTTTGGGATACGAACCCCGGTTCTCGGGATCAGCTGCCAGCAGCTAGGCAGGTTGAAGCGACAATTCCCTATTCGTAGCGTAGACTCTCTATAGGGTCTAAGCGAGCTGCCTTGATCGCGGGAAAGATCCCGGAAATAAGAGCCACCAGCAAACTCATGATCACAGCGGCGACCATTGCCATCCACGGAATGTTAAATTCCACTTCGAAGAATTTTGCCATGCCATATCCTACTAAAATTCCCAGAATGATCCCTAAAACACAACCAAACTGGCCTATGACAATTGCCTCTATAAAGAACTGAGTAGAAATTGCCGATCGTTTGGCGCCGATGGCTTTCCGAATTCCAATTTCGCGGGTACGTTGAGAAACAGTGACCAGCATGATATTCATCAAAGCTATAGAAGAACCCAAAATGGTGATAATACTAATGATCCAGGCTGCAAATCTCAAATAGCCGGATACATCCGCAATGATGCTTATAAGATCGTCACTTCGTTGTAATCCAAAATTATCCTTTTCCAGGGGTTGTAGTTTTCGTACATTTCTAAACACCTTAATTGCTTCATCCTGAGCGCCTTCCAGTATGGTATTATCATCTACTTTAATACTGATCGTATAATTGATATTGGGTGCAGTATAGATGCCACGAGCCACCTGTATTGGTATGATCACTTTTAAGTCCTGGTTGTTCCCAAAAGATGACCCTTTGGACTCCAGCACACCAATCACCTTAAATTTAACTCCACGGATACTGATGGTTTTACCGATGGGATTTTCAATTTCGAATAAATTTTTCAGGAAATCGGACCCAATTACACACACTTTGGAGTTGTTCTCGATGTCAAAAGAGGAAAACCCACGCCCTGATTCAACTTTACTTCCCGTATTGACAAGATAGTGTTCGTTTGCCCCGTATACTTGAACTTCGGGATCGGTCTTTTCACTTTCATATTTGACCTCAGCCACATTGGTACATCGAAAAGATATTGAAGTCTGGGTATAAGGATAATTATAATTCTCTACGAATCGCCGTACATGATTATAGGATATAATGGGATTGATCTTTTCTCTCGCACCACCATGACGCTGAATACTAAACTCATATCGCTGAATATTAAAAGTATTGGAACCCATGGTGTCAAAATTACCTCCAAAGTTCTTTTCCATCGCGTCTACACCACTTAAAGTACCTACCAGGGCCATAATACCAAGACTTATAATGACAATAGTTAAAATGGTCTTGAGAAGTTGGGTTTTAATAGAATTAAGTGCGATACGCACATTTTCTCTAAAGAGATTGAACATAGCTTTTCACTGCGGGTTTTTCGATTAGACATCAAACCGTCTCTAAAGTTACCAATAATTTAAATTTACTTAACCTTTTGATTATAAATTATGATATTTGCAGCATTATAAATGTGTGATTTAAGATTTTAGAAAACTTCACTTAAAGCTGGTAAAAGAGTGTTAATTCTAAAATCTCAAATCTAATATCTAATATCTTGTCAAAGAAACCCTCCATACCCAAAGGAACCCGCGATTTCTCACCCGCAGAAGTGGCCAGGCGAAGCTATATCATAAATACAATGAAGCGCTGTTTTGCCACCTATGGATACCGGCCTATTGAAACCCCTAGTTTTGAAAAAAGTGAAACCTTGATGGGGAAGTATGGAGAAGAAGGTGATCGCATGATCTTTAAGATCTTAAATAGTGGAGATTATCTTAGTAAGGTCGATGATGATGCGTATACAGGTAAAGATAGCGGAAAGTTAACAGCGCTAATATCCGAGAAGGCCCTTCGATATGACCTTACTGTGCCTTTTGCACGCTATGTGGCACAAAACCAGAACGATATTACCTTCCCGTTCAAGCGCTATCAGATCCAAACCGTATGGCGGGCGGACAGACCGCAGAAAGGCCGCTTCAGAGAGTTTTTGCAATGTGATGCCGATGTCGTAGGAAGTAAATCCCTTTGGCAGGAAGTGGAGTTGGTGCAGTTGTATGATGCCGTGTTTTCTGAATTGAAATTGGAGGGAGTCACTATTAAGCTGAACAATCGAAAGATCTTAAGTGGTATTGCTGAAGTGATAGGGGAAGAAGACAAGCTCATCGATTTTACCGTCGCTTTAGACAAACTTGACAGAATAGGCGAGGAGGGTGTGAAAACCGAAATGCTTTCCAAAAGTATATCAGAAGATGCCATTGAAAAATTACAGCCGTTGTTCTCGGCCAGTGGCGATGCTTCGGAAAAGTTAGCAATGCTGAAGGAATTATTGGTGACATCAGTGATCGGGATGCAAGGGATCTCAGATCTGGAATTCATTGTAGATTCAATTTCAGAATTAAAACTACGTTCGGCCAAGCTCGAAATAGAGGTGACGCTGGCCCGTGGATTGAATTACTACACCGGGGCTATTTTTGAGGTGACTCCTCCGAAAGGTGTGCAAATGGGCAGTATTGGTGGTGGAGGCCGGTACGATGATCTCACAGGCATCTTTGGTTTAAAAGATGTAAGTGGTATTGGAATCTCATTCGGGTTGGACAGGATCTACCTGGTACTCGAGGATCTCGATCTGTTTCCTGAGACAGTTTCAGCTAATACCCTGGTGCTATTTATCAACTTTGGCGAATCCGAAGCCCTCTATGCCGTGCGCGCCATCACCAAATTGCGAAACCTGGGAATTGCAGCGGAACTGTATCCCGATGCGTTTAAAATCGGCAAGCAAATGAGCTATTGTGATAATCGGGAAATTCCATTTGTGGTTTTGGCAGGGAGCAGCGAAATAGAAGCTAACACCTTTACGCTTAAAAATATGAAGAATGGAAAGCAGGAAACGGTTTCGTTTAATGGACTTTTAAAGGCGCTTAAATAAAATATTTATAATCTTTGTAACGCTCTTTTTTGTTGTTATATTTGCAACCGCCAAAAACGAGGTGAAGTAGCTTAACCGGTTGCCTATCCGCCCACCTGAATGATATGTCGGGCAGGTAACGGACGTTGCGTTAAGGCGGGGAGAGTCGGATTCATATCCGCCGGTGGCGGACTAGAATTTCGAGTCTTTTGAAAATAAAAATGGAAGATAATGGCGAGGTAGCTCAGGTGGTTAGAGCGTCGGATTCATAACCCGGAGGTCTCGAGTTCAAGTCTCGATCTCGCTACGATATCCCTTCATTGAATGGAGGGATTTTTTTATTCGCTATTTTCCTCAAAAAATATCTTAGCGTTTCTTTTTAAGTATGGAATTAATATCTATATTGGTCAAAAGGTAACTAATAACCAATGGACGATAAAGTTAAATACGAAATGGAGTTCCCTATACAGGTGTCTCCATCTCTTTTATATCAATATATTTCCACACCTTCGGGTTTGAGCGAATGGTATGCCGATGATGTGAATTCCAGAGGAGTAGATTTTATATTCATCTGGGAAGGCAGCGAAGAGCAAGCCAAACTTTTGGGAAAGAAAAATGGAGAGCGAATCAAGTTTCGTTGGGAAGAAGATGAGGGTACTGACTATTATTTCGAGTTGCGTATTCAATTGGACGAGATAACCAAAGATGTTTCTTTAATGGTAACCGATTTCGCCGAAGAAGATGAGATTGATGAAGGAAAAATGCTCTGGGAAAATATGGTCTCCAGCTTAAAGCACATATTGGGTTCTACCTGATTCAAATTGTCCTATCTACCTACAGACAGGTTTTTTGTGGGAGGAAAAATAAGTATCTTTGCGCCGTCTTTTACCCCATAAGACGGTTTTTTTATGGTCAATTATAACGGAATAGTTTTACCCGATTCAAAAGTTGCATTACGCCCCAAAAACCGTGGGTTACATTACGGTGATGCCGTATTTGAAACCATTAAAGTATCGGCTGGGAAAATATTATATTGGGAAGACCACTATTTTCGGTTGATGGCAGCGATGAGGGTGATGCGTATGGAGATCCCGATGAGTTTCACGCCCGAATTTCTGGAAGAAGAAATAAAGAAAACGATTGAAGCGATTTCAGAAAAAGCAACCGCTTACCAGATCAAATTTTTGGTTTGGCGGAGTTGGGGAGGAAAATATACACCCCTCGCAAAAACCGTGGAATACGTTATTTTTGCTGAAGTTCTTGATGACCCTTTCTATACATTAAATGAAGCTGACTATGAAGTGGAGTTGTTCAAAGATCACTATGTCAATTCAGGTTTGCTGTCGACTTTGAAGACTAATAACCGGGCTATCAACGTTCTTGCCGGTATTTATGCCGAAGAAAATGAATATCAAAACTGTCTATTGCTCAATGAAAATAAACAGGTAATTGAAGCTTTGAATGGAAATCTGTTTTTGGTGAATGGCAATACGATCAAAACCCCGCCATTGACCGATGGTTGTTTGAATGGCATTATTCGTAAACAACTCATCGCTATCCTACTTCAACTACCGGATTACATTCTGGAAGAAGCATCCATCTCTCCATTCGAATTGCAGAAAGCAGATGAACTTTTCGTCACCAATACCATAGTGGGGATACAGCCTGTTTCAAAATTCAGGAAAAAGTTGTACACGACTACTGTCGCCAAAGATCTGCTTGCAAAATTAAATGTAAAAGCCCGTTTGGGTTAATTGAAGTTCGGATTTTCAGGAGCATTCGACCAAATGAGATAGTCGCCACCAAACTCTATCATTTTTTCTTTCCAGAAGGTTGCATAGCAATTACCAATAATACTATTCTTCGCTTCATTTGGAGTAACCACCCAACTATTCAGTTCGAGCTCTTCTTCCAGTTGTTCACTTGACCAACCGGAATACCCCAAAAAGAATTGAATTTCATCTTCCTTCAAGGTGTTGTTTTCCAACATTCCCAATATGGTTTTGAAATCGCCACCCCAATAAATTCCGCAGGAAATTTCAATACTGTCCGGAATTAACTCAGGGACCTTATGAATAAAATACAGATTGTCTTGTTCAACAGGTCCGCCGTTATACACCTTTAGTTTTGAATTTACCTCCGGCAGAAAATCTCTCAGGCAATATTTCAAAGGCTTATTGAGAATAAAGCCCACGGAACCATTTTCATTATATTCTGCCAATAAAACCACCGATCTGTTAAAGGACGCATCACCCATAATTGAAGGTTCGGCTACGAGAAGTACTCCTTTGTCTGGTTTTAAAGTGATCATCAATTATAGATTAGTTCTCTAAATCTAAATAATAATTTTTAATATTCCAACACTTTAACCCAATGTTGTTATCGGAAATAAAAAAACCCTACCAATATCAGTAGGGTTTTACTCTTCGAAAGAGATTTAATGGGTTTAATTTACACTACTAGCTAAATCTGAACCAGCCTTGAATTTTACTACGTTCTTTGCAGCGATTTGAATAGTTTGTCCGGTTTGAGGGTTTCTTCCTTCTCTTGCAGCTCTTCTGGAAACCGACCAAGAACCGAATCCTACTAATGATACTCTATTTCCTCTTCTAAGTGATCCTTCAACATTTCCTAAGAAAGATTCTAATGCTTTTTTAGCAGCGGCTTTTGTGATTCCTGAGTCTGCTGCCATTCCATCGATTAAATCTGATTTGTTCATAGTTTACTGTTTAAATTAAATTGTTGGTTAAAATTATAAAAATTGCTCTACAAATTTAATCGGAATATTGGTTCACGCAAGCAATGACGGGCTAAATCCGCGTTTTTGTTGATAACTTGGAGGCTTTGTTAATAAAGATGGATGTTTTTATAACTTTTTGATGAATTGAGTCATATCAAGGGTTTACACGAATTTTGCATCCGCATCAAAATCATAGCCGTTCAATAAGGCAGCTATTTCCATTTTTCGTTTATCGGGTAGCTGCAGGACTTTTATATAAAGATATCCTCCCTGAACAGCAACTTTCAATTCTTTTTTATCAATGAATAATTTTCCGATAGATTCACAATGATCAGCTTTTTTCACAGTGCAATTGAAGATCTTCACTTTCATTTCTTTACCACTATCGATAAGTATAGTCCAGGCCGAAGGAAAGGGGGATAACCCCCTGATGAACGAATCAAGGCGTTCTAAAGGAAGCGACCAATCGATTTGCGTGTTTTCTGAAGTGAGTTTCGGCGCCTCTTTAAACGCCCCGGTTTTGTTCTGTTGCCTGGGTTGAGCTTCATTCTTTTCGATCAATTCAATTGTATCCAGTACAAGAACATAACCCAATTCCATTAACTTATCATGGAGACTGCCGGCGGTCTCATCTGTTGAAATAGCGATCTCCCGGGAAGCTAAAATAGCACCGGTGTCAATATTTTCATCTATAAAGAATGTAGTGACTCCTGTTTTTGTTTCACCATTGATAACCACCCAATTAATTGGAGCAGCACCGCGATAGTTCGGTAGAAGAGAGGCGTGCAAATTAAAGGAACCATATTCCGGCATGTCCCAAACCACTTCGGGCAACATTCGAAACGCGACAACAATTTGCAGGTTAGCATTTAACTTCTCGAGTTCCTCCAGAAAATCTTTACTCTTTAAATTCGTGGGTTGTAATACAGGTAGGTTTCGAATAACAGCATATTCCTTTACAGCTGATTCCCTAATTTTTCTCCCCCGTCCCGCAGGCTTGTCGGGCGCTGTGACCACACCCACGATGGTGGTACCATTGGCAACGAGTTTCTTCAATATACCCACCGCAAAAAAAGGTGTTCCCATAAAAACAATACGCAAGTCTCTCATTTTGGGTGATTCGTTTAATTGTTTAGTTGTTGATGTTTGATGGTTTAAGTTTTAAGTTTAAAAATTATAAAAACGAACAATCTCAATACTCATATCTCATATCCAACATCTCTTTTAACTCTTGATTCCGAATTTCATCAGGACAAGCGATACGTAAGGCATTGAGCTCCCTGAGTGATTAGCCAGCGGCTAATGGTATCAAAGGGCGCAATACCAAGGTCCGGATCGCTTCGGTCTTCTGACTTCATGCCTCGTGCTTCCGTCTGCTCTCTATTTGACAAAATATTGATTCACTACATTCAGTTGGATATCTCCTTTATCCAAAAGTAGTTGCAGGACTTCTAACAGGTCGGATTCAGCAAAATTAAGGTTTTCAATGATGCTTCTTGAATCTAACGGGCTTTCATTTAATAGTTCTATAATTTTTTCAGAAATATCCTCTGAGCTATAGTTTTCTTCGGAGGTGTTTTTAGCCATACAAAAAGAGCAAACCCCGCATAGTGCCTTGCTCTTATCACCGAAATAGGCAACCAAAAGAAGCTGCCTGCATTGGGAAGTGTTTTCGATATATTTTAATACCGAGACTACCTGTGCTCCCTTTTTCTCCTTTAATCTTTCTATTTCATCGCGCAAAGGATTGATGGTTTTATCATCTTCCCGAGGGACTAAAAATGTGATGGACGCATCTGTTTGGTGAAGTTTTAATTCGATTAATTCCTGTTGCTCCATTTCTTTCAAAACACTTATGACCTTCTCGACGGTACCTCCCATCTTATTGGCAACCAATCCCAAATTTATCTCATTGGCCGAGTCGAATATTCCGCCGTACATCCTTAAAATTGTTTTCCCTACTACCGAAAAGGAAACGTTCTTTTCAAATTGCTGCAGCAGGACATTGGAGGGCACTAAAAATTTCAGGATCGACTTTCTTCCAAATTCTTTCGATAGCTGGATCACTCCCAATCGATCAAGCGCATTGAGGCCATTGAAGGTGATAAGGGTGTTGAAATTATAAGATTGACAAAAATCTGTAAAATTAAAACTGTGATTGCTGAATTCGCCTTCACCATAGGATATTTGAAAGTAATTATTGAGCGTACGATATAGCTTTTTAATGTCTTGAGTAGTAGGGAGTGCGTCCACAAATTGATTGTAAACCCGCCGTTTATCATCCTCATTGTAGAGAATTATAGCCGTAGCCGGATCGCCATCTCGCCCGGCTCTGCCTGCTTCCTGAAAGTAACTTTCCAAACTTTCCGGTAGCTGGATGTGTATAACAAATCGAACATTGTCATGATCGATTCCCATCCCAAATGCGCTGGTGGCGACCACCGTAGAGATGTGACCATTTTTCCAGGCTTCGAGTCTGTTTTGCTTTTCTTCAGTAGAGATACCCCCGTGAAAAAAAGTACTGGAGATCCCCAGGTTTTCCAAATTAGCGCTTACTTCTTCGGCACTACTCCGGCTTCGTACATAGACAATGGCGCTACCCGTATTATGTTTGAGTAATTGTTCGATGCGATATATTTTGTCATTTTCCTTTTTTACCCGGTACGATAAATTTTTACGTACAAAGGAACTTTTGAAAACTTGAGGGTCATTGAGTTTGAGTTGGTCGATAGTATCCAAGAGTACTTTATGCGTTGCAGTTGCAGTAAGAGCAATGGTAGGAATATTGGGATGCAAATCTTTTAAAATATGTATATTTTTATAGGCGGGTCGAAAGTCGTTTCCCCATTGAGAAATACAATGGGCCTCATCTATGGCTATAAGATTGACATTCATTCTTTTGATCGCATTTTGAACGATCTCCTGCTGCAATCGTTCCGGAGAGAGGTATAAAAATTTATAATTCCCATGATTAGCGTTATCCAAAAGTGTGGTCAATTCTGTAAAAGAAATCCCACCCGTAATTGCCAATGCTTTTATGCCCTTTCCCTGTAGCGATATTACCTGATCTGTCATCAATGCTACCAAAGGGGAAATCACCACACAAATTCCGTCCATAGCCATTGCCGGTACTTGAAAACACAGGGATTTTCCACCACCTGTGGGAAGTAATGCCACCGTGTCTCTATTTTGCAAAACACTCTGGATAATTTCGTCTTGCTTGGGCTTAAACCCCGAGTATCCCCAGTATTGGTCTATGATTTGTAAAGGCGAATTCAAGTCAGTTCTTTTATTTTGTTAAGAATGAAATTAGCTCTATTCTCAAGGGTTTCCAGCGGAACATGAACCACATTATAACCGTAACCTCGGTACCCTCTTAGTAAAAAATCATATAGTATTTCAGCTTCTTTAAATGATTCATAACGCTCATGATCCTGTAAATAAATTTCTTTCCATGGTGGTAATAGAAAAACAGCATCATATAGGTAGGCATTGCATATTTCAGTAAATTTTTTACTATAGGATGTGCCCAGATAATCCATATATGCCGTTATATCTGGCATACCCCGGTCATAGAATAAGAATGCGGTAGCCGCACTTCGTGCCTCATGATATTGCAACAAACGACCTTCCAACAACATTTCACTAAAGAGAATAGGCCGCTCCAAAAACAACTGATCGATTCCATCGGCCCGCGCTTTTTTTGTCACAGCCCGTGATATTTCGGGCAAACAGTTATAGCCAAGTTCGACTAAATATTCGATCAGTGCGGTTTTTCCGGTTCCGGGGCCACCGGTAATTACGATTCGCTTTGTTTTCAATTATTTTGTTTTATATAATTATTTCGAGATTCTTTCAGAAGAAGTTATCTAAAAACAAAATTTTAAAATTAGGCTTATGATGGAACTAAAGTGTAAATATCGGAACTATTTATTGATACTGAAAAACGTATCTTTGGGTACTCTTTTAGCATTGGGATAACATGGACAATAATGAGAGATCGAAAGCATTTTACAAGCGTCTCAAGGAACAGTTAACTCTGGATACTTTATGGCCCGCACCGTATTTGTATAAGTTCATTGTAAATGCCCAACTTGAAAGAGTAGCGGAGATAACGGCAATTTTTGACGGAACTAACGCGACAATACAAACCAGAGACTCTTCGAACGGAGCATATACGAGTGTTTCAATAAAAGTTAATATGCAATCACCGGATGCGGTGATCGAAAAATATTTGGAAGTTTCAAAGCTAGAAGGGGTCATTTCTTTATAATTTTAGTATTTTGCGTTCGTTATTACTTCTACAAAGCATTTACTCCCTAAATAAACACATGATAGACGATATAGAATACAACACGGAGCGCGAGCAATTGATCATACCTGAATATGGGCGGCACATCCAGAAAATGGTAGCCTATGCCTCTTCCTTAAAAGACGAGGAAGCACGAAATAAGTGCGTTGAGAGCATTATTTCAGTAATGGGGAATTTAAATCCACATTTACGGGATGTACCCGATTTTCAGCATAAATTATGGGATCAATTGTTTATTATTTCAGATTTTAAACTGGTTGTAGATTC
>SMXJ01000146.1 GCA_004356305.1 Bacteroidota bacterium
CAGGACTTGCCACCTACAACATTCACCAATACATAATCATCAAATTCTTCTTGTTTTAAGAGGTCACGTCCCAGTTCTTCATCATAGTCATTAAAGATGTGGCCATCAAAGTCGCTTATGAAATTTGAAGTTCGTGCCAGGTTGTTAATATCGATATAGGCATTAGAGAAATAATTCCCGCTAATACCCACCCACCAGAAATAGGGATCGCGGTACTCAAAACCTATTTGATAAGCTCGCTCGGGTCCACCTGACACATGATAGTTTTTCAATTTAGCAGAGCCATCTCCAAAGATGAGCGCCCCATCAAAATCATCACTTGTAAGGTATAAATGAGGGTTATTGGTAAAAGTAAACTGACTAAAAGAAGCCGCAGCCTTCAGTTTAAATGTTGGCAGTAGCTGTGCTTCTATCCCCATTTCTAAACCCATGCTACGCGTATCTATTCCTGTCAATACCTCTTGTACAAACGCGTTTTGCCCAATTCCCAGGCTGGAAATATTTTCAGTGAAGTAAAAACCTAAGTCGGTTAGATCTTGAAAAGTAATGTAAAAACCTGTCAATCTTGCTTTGACTATTGGCGAACGATAGATATAACTCAGGTCTGAATTTTGAACTTTTTCTTCTTCAAGTCCGATAATAACATCGTTGTTTTGCCGGGCATTGCTAAAAGAATTACGAATACCGGGTGCCTTGAGAAAATAACCAACATTGAGTTCGATCAAATGGCGCCCTGTTATTTTATAGATACCTCCTCCTTTAGCCCCAAATGATGTAAAATTCAAGGCTTCACTATCACCAAACGAACGTGCCCCTGGAAAATTCCCATTTTCAAAAAGACCTGTACGTTGGTAGGTTGTTTGACCTCCGGAAACACCTGTGTAAAAATCAATCCGATTGTATTTGAATTGTGCTTGAACAAAACCGGAAAATATTACAGCATTGATCTCATAGTTGTACTTATATCGCTCTCCCTCTCCTGCGATTCGATTGGGATTCCGCAAGTCAGATTGTGCCAAATCGGTCTGAAGCTCACCGGATCCATCTCCTGAAGCAGCCTCGGTAAAGCTATCGATATCCAAATAGCCTGCACTGCCCAATAGATCGGCTATTTCGGCATAATTATTACTCATCAAACTTCGATAAGTAACATTTCCATTCAGGCTGAGATTGTTATTTATTTGGGTCGTAAAAATGGTGTTTGCCGAAATTTGAACATCTTCGATCACATCATTCTGTATTACATAGGTCGCATTTTTGGCAGTGCCATGACCGTCTAAATTCGCTCGATAAAGATCCGCCCAATTTAACTGCCCGTTAGTAATAAATTCCTCCCCGGCCTGAAAGGCCAACTGATAATCATAGGCCGTGGGATTCGGATGTCTCAGAAAGTAGCTGGGTAACCTTTGATAGTAATTCCCTAATGGACTTCTTGCACCTCCGGCAAAGAACTGTTGACCATCACCGGTTTCAACAAGTCTTGTCCCATTATTATCGATCCGGCTATTTTTTATGGTGCCAAACTGGTAACCAAGATTAGTGTTAAGTTCGATGTTTTCCGAAATTTTCCAATAATAGTTCAATAATAGCACCGGTTCTTTTACCTCTCGAATTCTACTGTTGCGAATTTGTCCGTTTTGATAACCCCAGTTTGGGTTGTATTTAATCCCCCTTATATCTCGAACCTCTTGAGTAATTGCCGTAGAGCGACCTCTACGATTGGGGGTAAAAAAAGTGGTCAAGTTCAAACTTTGGTTATCGCTCAACTTCTTCTCTACCGATGCAAAAAACGAATTTGCATCATATGACGTACCCTCTACAAATCCTTCTTCACCATAACGTCTTGCTATAGAAACTGAATAGGCCCACCCGGATGAGGTTATGCCGCTGTTATAGCTTCCCATAATTCTTAGTTGGTAGCTTCTATTGGACCTTGCAAATGAAACACGTCCTCCCCGGCGATAACGGGAAGCTCTCATTATAATATTGGTCGTTCCCGCAATGTCACTAAAAGAGTAGTCATTGGCGCCAAGACCCATAGAAAATTCACGATTCCTTTGAACATCGTTCAATCCTCCCCAATTTCCCCAATTCGGACGTCCATTGAATTGTTTATTCATCATAATACCGTTGATCAATATTGTACCGTAGGAATTGTCCAAACCACGTGGTTTAAAAAAAGTGGCGCTAAAATCGTAGGCAGCCGCATTCAGATATACATCGTTGGAGGCCTGCAGTAATCCTGAAATGGTAAACACCGTTCCCTCATCTTGGTTTAGTTCATCGTCCGATAAGCTAATGAGTCCTATTTGGGCTTCAATTTCGGATAAATCGAGCTGAAGGAGAATAGGGTCTATGTTAATCATCTCTCCTTTTTGGATTGAAATAGGAATGAGTTGTTTTATATAATCCTGTTTACTCACTACTAAAATTTGTTCTCCCAGCGGGAGAATGGCTGAAGTGATTAAGAACAGTCCTTTGGAATTAGTATATACTTTGAGATCGCTTCCTTGAATGTATACTTCTACATCCGAAACAGGGTCGCTGGAGTTCATATCCACTATTCGCCCTTTTACTATAGCGCTCTGAGCCATTATAGTGAACATGCTCAATAAAACCAGACAGAAGATTATTGATTGTCTTCTCATTTAACGATTCAACTTGATTCTTAAATTGCCATCGTATTAATTCTCGTTGTTGGAAACATTGATGAAGACACTAGGTTCTCTGTAAATTGAATATTCAATAATGTTTCAAGATTTTCCGATTCTCATCACTGAGAGCGATGGAATCAAAACACCGGGAAGACTCAAAATTTTTAACAAAGTTAGAAGCCAATTCTTATATATCAAGCTAAACATGCTATAAACATTGAAGTTGTTGTCTCAATTCGTGAATTGCAGGTAAACATTCAAATCCGATTTACTACATTTGATTTGCACTTCAAAGCCTATTTACACACTTTTTTAATTTTTATATATCATGAATGTCCTGTATCGCATTACGATGCCATATTTTTTATCAGTTTTTACCTTGTTCTCACAAGAAACTAAAACCTATAAAGTGATCACTGTGGCTTTTTATAACCTTGAAAACCTATTCGATACTGAAAATGATCCTATTACTTTTGACGATGATCGCACTCCCGATGGTAAAGACCATTGGACAGAAGAGATCTATACCGCCAAACTTAAAAACATGGCAAAAGTGATCTCTGAAATTGGAGAAGATGTTACCGGGACATCTCCCATTCTGATGGGTGTATGCGAAATTGAAAATCGGGGGGTACTTGAGGATCTGATCAATCAAGAACCATTAATGACCAAGAACTATGGTATTATTCATTTTGATTCCCCTGACCGTCGAGGAATAGATGTTGCTTTGCTATATCAAAAGAAGGTTTTTACACCTTCTCAATACAACAATTACGAACTAAAAATATACGACGATAATGACGCTTCCAAACGTGTATTTACTCGTGACCAATTGTTGGTGAGTGGCTATCTGGACGGTGAGAAGATCCATATCATTATCAACCATTGGCCTTCAAGAAGAGGTGGTGAAGCACGTAGTCGTCATAAGCGAATAAAAGCCGCTCGTCTTAACAGGCGATTGGTTGATTCTGTGTTTAGTGAAGACCCTTATGCCAAAATTATTATCATGGGCGATTTAAACGATGACCCCACGAGCCCAAGTGTGAAAGACGTCCTTAAGACAAGAAATCAAAAGAATGATCTAGAATTGATGCAATTGTATAATCCTATGGAACAAATGCATAAGAAAGGACTCGGAACACTGGCTTGGAGAGACGCATGGAATTTATTCGACCAGATGATAATCTCTACTGAATTAACCAAAAAGGACTATTTCTCTTACCGATTTTACAAAGCAGGTATTTTCAATAAACCCTATCTCGCCAATCTCCGTGGAAAATACAAAGGATACCCATACCGAAGTTTCGCAGATGGTGCATTTACAGGTGGATATAGTGACCACTTTCCGGTGTACATTTATCTTATAAAGGAGACCACTGAAAAGAAACAGCTGCGTTAATGTCTGGTTGAGCGCCCGCCTGAAAAACGGGCAGGCAGTCGAAAACTCCCTTTACATATCATTTTTTTAACTCTGAACACTTCGATTTGCTCAGCGCATCGCTCGGCTTGAACAGACGATTCATTTTAGGAAAACCACTGTTGCCAGGGGATCCTGCTCAGCATCAATACCAAAGCAATTGTGTAGAAAATCGTCAGTACTTTGAACTTTGGTTTTGAGACCAACTTCCTTTTGTGTTTGGAATAGCCTATGGTAATAAATACAACGGCTAAGATCATGACCATAGGGTGTTCAACTGCATATAGTCTCAAGTTTGAATCTTTCATCACCTCACCCATCCCGTTGTTTGAAATGGACTTCATACCTGAAGGAGAGACAAAAAATAGCAGCAGTCCAATTAAAAACTGTATATGAGTTACGATCAATGCAAAAAGGGAAAGACGAAAATCCTTGGGTTGGTAGTCCTTATTTCCGAAGAACCCTGCCAGCGCATTTAAGGTGGCTATGAGTACTATAAAAAGGGTTAAATAGGCCCACCAGGAATGTATAAATTGAACTGATGTGTACATGGTTAGTATAGTTTATGTTGATCTCAAAGATAGGTATTATTGTATAAAAAAACCGCTCTCCTAACAAAGAGAGCGGCTTGGTATTTTTGGTAATAAAATACTTTTTTAGAAATCCAGCTTCAAACTCATATTAAATGTTCTTCCAACCCCTAATACATAACCAAAAGCATCTTTTCGATTGATATAGGGCTCATTAAACAAATTAAATACATTTCCTCTAAAGGTAAGTCTTTGATCACCTACTTTAAATTTATAGGTTAAACCTGTGTCCACCACACTATAAGAGGGTAGCTTAGTGGCTCGAAATTGCATTCCTGTCAATGCAGTGTCTACCACGTCCTGAGGATCGACAAATTCGTACAGATCCGTATAGAAATTATAATCCAGGTCAAAATTTAACCCATCACAGAACTTGATCGTAAGTCCGGCACCAAACGAAGTTTGAGCAGCATTACCAACTTTTACATTATCTAGGTTAACCTGTCCATCTGTTATAATAAATTCCCCGGTATCATCATTTTGTAATGTAAAAGGCGTTACTCCATCAAATCTCCAATCTCCAACCGAGCCAAACCCACGAAGTGTCCAGTTACCGTCCGGACGATATTGGATATCCACCTCGATACCTTTGTGAACCTGAGTGACATCTGTCATTCTATATGTAGATGTTTCTTCTTTACCTACTTCCGGACCATTAACGCTAATGAATCTATTTCCCCACTCGGTGAAGTAAGCATCTATGTTTAATTTAAAGTGCCCGGCTTCATAGCGATATCCTGTCTCAAGGCCTATAATTTCTTCATTGTCAACATCCGGCTTCACAAGATCATTCGAATTTCTGATATCTGCAAAGATGTTATCTAAGTAAGGTTGTCTTGAATAAAATCCCCCGTTAAAAAACAAAGCGTTTTCTTCATCTATGTCAAACCCAAATCCTCCTTTCAAATTATATCCGGTTTTCTTCAACTCTTCAGATTTCCCTAGACCATTTCCTGTTCCTAAGAATCTACCTTCTCTTAGGAAGGATTGTGTTGAAAGTGCACCCTGGAAGAATACTGAAAAACCATCTGTTGAGTATTCAGCCTGACCGAATCCTCCTAAATAATTAATAGTTTCAGAATAGTCATATTGGGTACGATTAGCTTCATCTGCAAAATTGGTCAATGCAACCCATGGATTCGCTTCGAACTCCTCGGAGAATTGATACGTATCCGGTCTGTCTGTTCTAAAATTATCTTGGAAAGCAGTTAGACCTAACAAATTGTTTACTTGTCTAAAGTGGTCCCCGGTGTATAATCTTCCATCGAAACCTACATTGAAATTCCAATTTTCGCCTCCATCAATATTTAAGCTGGAGAGCAAACCATACCAGTTATGATTATTAACGGAAGCTCTTCTTATGTATGAATCACTAAAGTTACCAACTCCATTTTCTGCTGTAGCTATATTATTTAGAACAATTTGATCAAAATCTATCTCATCGCGGTTTGCACCGGGTCCTCCTACTCTAACTCTTCCTCTACCAAGACCTCCGGTTCCACCACCACGGCCCCAGGATGCATAAAGTACAGTAGATAGATCCAAATTCTCATTAATATCGAAGTCCCAGTTCAAGTTAGCAACAGGTTTGTGATAGTAGTTTCTTCTTTCTGTGAAGCGCTCTCCATCAAGGAAACCTGAATTTGAATTTTGTTTTTCTCCTAATTCTTCAAAATCTTCAAGACTATCTGAGAAATTCTGGTCGTGCCATTGAGGCGCTCCTGTGATCAAGAAATTAAAAGTATGTTGTTCGTTCGGTATATAACCAACAGAGAACAAATAGTTTTGCCCCTGGCCTGCGGTACCGATTGCATATTTTCTAAAGGCCTGCCAATGGTCAACCATCACGGAAAATCCCCAGCCACTATCGCTTAAACCTGTATTATAGTTGACAGTTCCTTTAAAGAAACTGTCATTACCAACCATGAATCGTACAGATCCTCCCTCTCTTTTATCTGTAGTTCTTGAGATAATGTTCACTGTACCCCCAACAGACGAAATTGCCAGTTTTGAAGAACCCAATCCTCTTTGAACCTGTACCGCACTAGCGACATCAGCCATTCCGGCCCAGTTGGACCAGAACATTCTTCCATCCTCCACACTGTTGATGGGCTGTCCATTCAGTAAGAAGGCTGTATTCGAATCGTCAAATCCACGTAAAAATATGGCACTATCTCCAAAACCCCCATTTTGGCTGGCTACATATACAGAAGGTGTATTTTTCATAACCTCGGTAAATTCCCGGTTACCGGAAGACTTGAGTTGGATCTCTTCTCCTTTGATCGTGGAGACGGCTACCGGAGTTTTTCTATCTTCGGCTAAATCGATTATTCCTACTCCCACGATGACTACTTCCGATAGTGTATTCGAATCAGCTTGAAGTACAAGATTCCCCAGAGCCATAGTTCCCCCAACTAAGGTGAACGCAATAGATTGACTTGCAAATCCTATATACCTTATCTCAATAGTTCCAGAATCAGAACTCACTTGAAGGCTAAAGTTTCCGTCAAAATCAGTTATGGCACCATTGAGTGTTCCAACTTCGATAACGGTTGCACCGGATAGTGGCCCGCCTAGGTCGGAGTCGGTCACATTACCGGTAACGGTTCCTTGTGAAAAGACAGCAAAACTGCCTAATAAAAATGTAAATAGTAAAAGTTGTTTCATAAGTGATTGTTTAATTAGTAATTTTTGCTAAAACACTCCTATTGAGTCATTTTCTTAAGTTGAATTTGTAAAAAAACACCAACAAAAGTTATCCCTAAAAATAAGTTAAATTTATACAACTACCCGATCCTAAATGGCTTAGATAACAATAATTTATTAACAAATTTATAGTTAGATGATTAGTACATAATACAATCCAGTTGAACCTTGAGAGGCTCAATAAAATTGAAA
>SMXJ01000147.1 GCA_004356305.1 Bacteroidota bacterium
CGTATAAAAACCCGAAAATGGCAAGATGACCAGGGAAACGATCGCTATAGTACAGAAATTCAGTGCACGGATTTCACTTTTTTAACACCAAAATCCGACAGCGGTGCGCCTACACAAGGCCAAGAAAATACAACAGGGCAGACAAAGCCACAGTCACAAGAACAACAGCCAGTTGGAGAAGAGGAAGACGACCTTCCCTTCTAAGTTGAACCGGCCTGCGAAAGGCAGGCGAATATTAAGAATTTGGATATAGAACCTCCCAGTTTATTATTAATTTCTTTAATTACTGTTCCTCAAATAACAAGTATAGCAATATTACTTGTTTTGCTGTTATGTTCGGCCCTGATTTCCGGAGCCGAAGTAGCTTTTTTCTCGTTGTCGTCGATCGATTTAAACCCCGATGAAGACCGGACTCAGTCAAGGCGAATAGCTTTGGTGAAAAAACTCTTGTCCGACCCAAAAAAATTATTGGCGACTATCCTGGTGGCAAATAACCTGATAAACATTGCGATAATTTTACTCTTTGCCTCTATAACACCCTTGTTCTTTGATGGTATTGCCAATCCACGGTTGAAATTTATTGTTGAAGTAGTCATCGTGACCTTTTTGATCTTGTTTTTTGGAGAGATCCTCCCAAAAATTTATGCGAGCAGGAATAAGATATCCTTCTCTTCGTTTATGGCGTATCCTATAAATGTATTGAACACCCTTTTTACACCATTGAGTAATCCGATGCGTTCAATAACACTATTTATGGAAGAGCGCTTTGGGAAGCAAAAGTCGAACATCAGCGTCGATCAATTATCACAGGCCCTGGAACTGACCAGTGAAGAAGACACCACTCAGGAAGAGCAAAAGATCTTACAAAGCATCGTGACTTTCGGAAATACCGATACCAAAAACGTAATGCGCCCTCGTATGGATATTTTTGCCTTGAACGAAGACGCGTCTTTCGAAGACATAATGCCCGAAATTATTTCACGGGGTTATTCGCGAATTCCTGTGTATAAAGAAAGTATCGATACTATTACTGGAATCTTGTATACCAAAGATCTACTTCCCTATTTTGACCGGGAGACCTTCGAGTGGCAAAGCTTAAAACGTGAAACTTACTTTGTCCCGGAGAATAAAAAACTGGATGATCTGCTCAACGAATTCAAAGACCGGAAAATGCACCTCGCCATTGTAGTGGATGAATATGGTGGAACTAGTGGACTTATCTCCCTGGAGGATATTATCGAGGAAATTGTAGGTGAAATTAGTGACGAATTTGACGATGACGATCTGGTGTTTTCAAAATTGGATGACACTACTTTTGTGTTCGATGGCAAAACCCCCCTGAAAGATTTCTACAAAGCCGTAAAGATATTAGATATAAAACCCTTTGAAGATGCCAAAGGTGAGGCGGAAACCCTTGCCGGGTTCTTGTTGGAGATCACCAGAGGATTTCCGAAGAAAAATGAGATAATAACATTTCACAACTATTCGTTTACTATAGAAGCTTTCGAGAATAAGCGAATCAAACAAATTAAAATATCTATCAAACCTTAATATGCGCTTTCTTATAATCATACTTTTTTCTTTTTTTATGATTAATTGCGCCGATGAAACGGTCGTAAAGCCAGCCGCCAAACTTAGCCTGGAATATCCCTTGCAATCGTATAGTAGATTGCGATTGGACTGTCCATTTAGTTTTGCTAAAAACGATGTTGCGTTCATAGAACAAAAAACGAATTGTGGGATCAATATCAGATATCCAAAAATGAAGGCAACCCTTTACCTCACCTATCAACGCATAAAGGAAGACAATTTGAAGGCGCTGTTGCTCGATGCACAAAAATTGACCTATGACCATACGGTGAAAGCAAATGAGATCTTCGAACAACCCCGGGTGGATTCTATCAATAATGTCTACGGAATGTTTTATATCATCAATGGGAATGCAGCAACACAATCTCAATTTTACGTTACCGATAGCCTGAATCATTTTGTTACCGGCTCCCTCTATTTTGAAATGAAACCCAATTTTGATTCCATTTATCCTGCGGTAGTCTATTTGCGGGATGACATACGAAGGATCATGGAGACAATTTCCTGGGAGGAATGACAAATCTCAGTTTTCAATTCTGACCTTTAACCTCCGACTCTTCACTTTATTCTGAAAAGCCGCACCTAATATTCACATCTCCAAAATCTATCACTAGCGGCACATCATCTTAAAATTTTTTCTCAATTTTGTTATTCTAGAAAAAGAGATGAACAACAACAACCTCAAGTGGTTTTACCTCCTTATTCTTTCCATTATTTGGGGAAGTTCATTTATACTTATAAAAAAGGGTTTGGTGGGTTTGACAGACTATCAATTGGGCTCGCTTCGTATTGTACTTACCTCTATATTTCTATTTTCTGTTGGCTTTAAAAGCATCAGGCAAATACGAAAGAAACATTGGATCTGGATCGTGATCTCCGGTTTTGTGAGTTCATTTTTCCCCCCATTTTTGTTTGCCATGGCACAGAATCATATCGATAGTGCAGTGGCTTCAATTCTTAATTCTATCACGCCTTTAGCTACGGTTCTCATTGGAATAATCATGTTCAGGATTCTATGCACCAAAGGTCAGATTTTGGGAGTATTGGTGGGTTTGGGGGGAACACTAATGCTTATTTTAGTCGGAGCCCATTTCAATAGCGATCAAGATTACTGGTATAGCACGCTTATTATAATCGCTGCCATCGGCTACGCTCTAAACGTGAATATCATTAAAAAGTACTTAAATGATATTAGCGCATTGGCGGTGACCACCGGGAATTTTATATTTATTTTTCTTCCGGCTTTAGGGATCCTTTATTTTTCGGGATTCTTTGAAACTATCTTTCAGAATAAGGAAATGCAGCTCTCCTTTATATATGTCGCCATACTTTCCTTATTTGGCACTGCGATTGCTAAAGTGATCTTTAATAAACTGGTGCAAATTGCAACTCCTGTTTTTGCCTCATCGGTTACTTATACAATGCCCATTGTGGCCGTTGTTTGGGGAGTGATTGATGGAGAAAAATTTGGTTTGATGCAGGTGATCGCTGCTGCAATTGTTCTTATCGGTGTCTATATGACCAATAAAAAGCGTAATTAAAATACTTGTTTTTAGATTATTCTGAATTTTTTCCCGAAATTTATAGGAATCATATTATTGAGGCGCCATGGGAAAATACTATACGAAATATGGAATAGGAATCGCAATAGCCATGATAGCGTATTTCTTATTGACCAAATTAATGGGTCTACATCAATATCCGATGTTAAGTGCTTTAAATGGAGTTATTATAGGTGCTGGAATATTTTTCTCCCTTAGAAGTTATAAATCAGACTCGGAATCATTCGAATATCAGGACGGATTTCAATTGGGTTTGTTTACCGGGGGTTTGGCGACGATACTATTCTCTGTATTTATGGCCGTTTATATTTTTCAAATAGACACTCAATTCGCTGAGGCTGTTTTGGATACATGGAACCTCAACTTTAACAAGGGAGCACTCATCCTTATCATGTCATTGGTGATCATGGGTTTTTCGACCTCTTTTATACTTACACTGGCATTTATGCAATTGTTGAAAGAATCCTGGAATCAATAACATCGATTTCCACCCTTTTTAAATTAAAAAACCTTTTGCTGTTTTCATTATAAGAATTATATTTGCACCCTCCTACGCGAACCTTGTTCGCTTCGGTGGGTGTGCCCGCTGAAATTTTAAGCAGGAAAATGAAATTTAATTAATAAACGTTTACGCTATGTACGCAATTGTAGAGATAGCAGGGCAGCAATTTAAAGTTGCAAAAGACCAGAAAGTCTTTGTGAACCGTTTGGCCGTGGAAGAAGGTAAAAAAGTGTCTTTTGACAATGTACTTCTTATCGGTGACGGAAACAAAGTTACTGTTGGCGCCCCGGCTATAAACGGCGCTCAGGTTGGAGCTAAAGTCGTTCAGCACCTCAAAGGTGATAAAGTTATTGTTTTCAAGAAGAAGAGAAGAAAAGGATACCGTGTGAAAAACGGTCATCGTCAATTACTTTCTGAGATCGTTATTGAGAGCATTGTGGCTTCTGGAGGTAAAAAAACTATTTCAACTACCGCTAAGGCAAAGGCAGACAAGCCTGCGAAGAAAGCTGCACCTAAAAAACCGGCCGCTACTAAGACCAAGGCTGCCGTAGCAACAAAAGCTGCTGCGCCAAAAGCACCAACAGCTAAAAAGGCTCCGGTTAAAAAAGCTACACCAACACAGGATTTGAGTAAATCTACCGTTGCGCAATTGAAAGAAATGGCAAAAGCAAAAGGTATCAAAGGAATTTCTTCGATGAAGAAAGCTGATCTGATTAAAGCCTTAAGCAAGTAATAACCTACCTGTCCAAAGGCAGGCATAAAACCGAAATAAAATGGCTCATAAAAAAGGAGTTGGTAGTTCTAAGAACGGTCGCGAATCAGAATCGAAACGCCTGGGCGTGAAGATCTTTGGTGGTCAGGCTGCTATCGCTGGAAATATCATCGTAAGACAAAGAGGTTATACGCATCACCCCGGTGAGAATGTATATGGTGGAAAAGACCACACCTTACACGCCAAAGTAGATGGTGTTGTAAAATTCACAAAGAAAAAAAATAACAGATCATTCGTTTCTATCGTACCTCACGCAGAAGCGTAAGAAATTTTATCTACCGACTATTAAAACCCTCCGAAGCACTATGCGAAGGAGGGTTTTTTTGATTCGAATACTACCGCATCCTTAGTGTCACAATTGTTCGATAATTGCACCGGTTTCAAGGAAGCAGGAGTTGACCATGCCTAACTTTTTCTTACATTGGTATTTGCACGGCTATACCAAAACACCTTTGGAGAGGAAATTATGGATCAAAGAAGGATTTTCTATTTTGTTGATTCGTATTCTTAATACTCGACAACAGATTTATCTTACTTATAATTGAAGTGAATGCTATAAATTGTACATTGAGTTTTGTTTTAAATTAGAAGCATATGAGGAAGTTAATCACAAATATTTTGTTCGTAAGTTTGGTTTTGTTTGCCGGGGTGAAAGGGATGTCCCAAGAAATTCAGAAGTATGATTATTTGGAAGTTATTGTAATACAGAAAGCCAATAATCGCGGGAAGATCAAGCGAATAAAGGTTGAGGAGCAAAAATCATTGGAAGGGAAAGTAATAACGATCGAGGAGATAGAGGATATTAAGGAAACATCGGCATTGTTAAATTATATGAATGCTGCCAATTGGGAGTTCTTTGATCGACGAGCGGTTGTTTCGGATGATAATGATCCTGTTTGGATGAGTTATATCTTCAGAAAAAAAAGGTGAATTGAATTTTTCAAACCCAACCCCCCAAAAAAACGGTAAGGGTCTATATTCTAACATCTAACAGTTCACCAACAGGCGGACGGTGTAGAATCTAATATCTGTAATACTCCGGCTTATACGGGCCTTCTACCTTCACACCAATATAATCGGCCTGGTCTTTACTAAGTTCCGTTAGCTCAACACCGATCTTCGCTAAATGCAATTTTGCCACTTTTTCATCTAAGTGTTTGGGCAACATATACACATCATTTTCGTATTGATCGTTGTTAGTCCAAAGTTCGAGTTGCGCCAGGGTTTGGTTGGTGAATGAGTTGCTCATTACAAAACTAGGGTGGCCCATAGCACATCCTAAGTTCACCAATCGGCCTTCTGCCAATAATAATATATCTTTTCCATTTACGCTATACTTATCTACCTGAGGCTTGATCTCAATTTTTGAGTGATTGTCGTTCAACCAGGCAACATCGATCTCGTTATCGAAGTGGCCAATATTACATACGATGGTCTTGTCTTTCATCGCCTCGAAGTGCTCTCTGCGAACAATATCTTTATTTCCGGTAGTCGTGATCACTATATCTGCGTTTCCAACCACAGATTCAAGTTTTTTCACTTCAAAACCATCCATGGCCGCTTGCAACGCACAGATCGGATCTATTTCGGTAACGGTAACTATCGAGCCTGCACCTTTAAAAGAAGCGGCAGTCCCTTTCCCTACATCACCGTATCCACAAACAACAACTCTTTTTCCAGCCATCATGATGTCTGTAGCCCGACGGACAGCATCCACAGCGCTTTCTCTGCAACCATATTTGTTATCAAATTTTGATTTGGTAACGCTGTCATTTACATTGATCACCGGAAGGGGTAGCTTACCATTCTTTACACGCTCATATAAGCGGTGAACTCCGGTAGTGGTTTCTTCACTTATTCCTTTGATACCTTCCACCAACTCGGGGTATTTGTCCAGTACCATATTCGTCAAGTCGCCCCCGTCATCGAGGATCAAATTCAGTGGTTTACGATCTTCCCCGAAGAAAAGGGTTTGCTCGATACACCAGTCAAATTCTTCTTCACTCATTCCTTTCCACGCATACACAGGCACCCCTGCCGCCGCAATTGCCGCTGCCGCCTGATCCTGAGTAGAAAAAATATTGCAAGAACTCCATGTTACTTCGGCGCCTAAGGCTTGCAGGGTTTCGATCAATACCGCAGTCTGTATGGTCATATGCAAACATCCTGCAATACGGGCGCCTTTTAATGGCGTCTCATTTTTATATTCGTCACGTAAGGACATCAAACCAGGCATTTCAGCCTCGGCTAGTTCAATCTCTTTACGTCCCCAATCTGCAAGGGAAATATCTTTTACTTTATACGGTACGTAGGGTACTGTTTTCGTTGACATATTATTATATTTACATTCCCACGAAGGGAAAATCTGTTAATTCGATTATCGACTAAAATTTCCGAATGCAAAATTAAGCATTATCCGTCAAATTATATGCCTCTTTACAAAACTATAACAGTAAACCCTGCTACTAAAGTTCTCATTTGGAAGATCGAAGAGCCGTTCGAGGAACTGTCTGAAGGCATCGAACTTACAGACCATTGCCGGAAAAGGGTGGACAGCATGAAGAGCGATCTCCACCGAAGGGGTTTTATGAGTGTTCGTCATTTATTTGCCGAAATGGGCTATACAGACAGCGATCTGTACTATGACGATAAGGGAAAGCCGCATTTGACAGACGGAACTAAAATATCTATCACGCATTCGTTTACGTTTTCAGCAATTATTTTAAGTGATGTCGAAGTGGGTATCGATATTGAAAAGCAGCGCTCCAAAATATTGAAGATAGCTCATAAGTTTACAACCGTGGAAGACTATAGAACGTTGAATGATTATAACACTTTAGCACGAAAATTAACCATGGTTTGGGGAGCCAAGGAAAGTATTTATAAAAGTTTTGCCGAAAAGGGCGTTAGTTTTTTACAGCATATTTATGTGGAAGATTTTCGATTGGATCACTGTGAAACCACGGCCGGCGTGAGTTATGAAGGCAAAACCCAGGATTACCATATTTGGTTCATAGAGTTTGAAGGTTTTACCTGTGCTTATGCTAAAATCCTGAAGTAAATGATCAAGAAAAACCTATATCAAACTTTCACCGAAGCCATTACACTAAAGAAAAAACTGCTTGCGATTTTGGTGGATCCCGATAAATTCAGAATAGAACAAGCTGCCGAATTTTTAAGAAGCATCCCCCTGGAAACTACTCATATTTTTGTAGGCGGAAGTACGGTTCCCAATGGCTTGATGGAAGTATTGGTCGATGCTTTTAAATTATGCACTTCAAGGCCCATCCTCATATTCCCGGGCGACTCTTCCCAAATTACGGACGCGGCAGACGGATTATTATTTTTGAGTTTACTTTCCGGTAGAAATCCTGAGTATTTAATAGGTCAACAGGTTCAGGCGGTTTCGAATTTGAGAACTACTTCGTTAGAGGTGATTTCTACAGGTTACTTATTAATTGATGGTGGAATCGAGTCGGCTGTGGCTCAAGTGACCAAAACCTCGGCTATACCTCAAGATAATGTGCAGCAGATCGTTGATACCGCCAAGGCAGGAATGCTCTTGGGAATGAAATTGATCTATCTGGAAGCGGGAAGTGGCGCGACAACTCCGGTTGCGGCCGAAATTATTTCCGAGGTAAAAAAAGAAATTAACGTCCCGCTGATCGTAGGAGGCGGAATTCGATCCGAAACTCAAAAACAGGTGGCTTATGAAGCTGGTGCGGATATGGTGGTGATGGGAACTGCCTTTGAACGATTCGACCCATGATCGCAATAATTATGAACACCATATTGGATTTTTTCTTTGGTCAGTATGCCGAATACGATACCATAGATATTGTCCTGGAAATTGTAGCGGTCCTTTTTGGTTTACTATCGGTTTTATTTTCTTCATTCAATAAAGTTTGGGTTTTCCCCACAGGAATGGTAAGCACAGCGATTTTTGTGTATTTACTTCTGAAATGGACTTTGTTGGGCGACATGATGATCAATGGGTATTACTTCATTATGAGTGTTTATGGCTGGTATATTTGGACTCGGAAAGTAGATGCGACCCATGTCACGCCCATTTCAGAAACTACGAAAAAAGAAAAACTTTACTCGGGTCTTATTTTTGGAGCAACTCTCATTTTCGTTTTTGTCGTATACAGATACTTTGATAAATGGAACCATTGGACTTCGTATGTCGATACAATTACAACTGCGATCTTCTTTGTCGGGATGTGGTTGATGGCCAAACGCAAAATAGAAAATTGGATCTATTGGATCATTGGAGATGTTATTTCGGTGCCCTTATATTTTTACAAGGGATTTACGTTTACGTCTCTCCAATATCTTATTTTTACGGCTATAGCGATCTATGGCTATTTCGCATGGAAAAAACACTTGAGCAACAACCCGGTAATTGTCTAAGAATTGTATTGTTTGGACCTGAGTCTTCAGGAAAGACAACCCTCGCGAAACAGTTGGCGTCTTATTTTAAGGCCCCTTGGGTGCCGGAATATATGCGGGAATACCTTCAGGAGAAGTGGGATACAAAAAATGAACAAATTACCAGAGATGATCTTCTACCCATTGCCAGGGGGCAGATGATCTTGGAAAACGATGCTGCTGCAGGATCAGATACATTGCTTTTATGCGATACAAATTTACTGGAGTTAAAAGTATATTCGCAGTTCTATTATGATGGTTTTTGTCCGTCTGAAATTCTAAAAGCATGTTCAATCAATCATTACGATCATTACCTTCTAACACATATTGACATACCATGGGAAGTGGATGATTTGAGAGATCGTCCCTATGAAAGGGAGAAACTATTTCGTATTTTTGAAAAGGAATTGCAACAAAACGA
>SMXJ01000148.1 GCA_004356305.1 Bacteroidota bacterium
CCGTTTATCTCAATTTTTGATGGAGGTAGTTTCTCCAACCTGGCCCAACCTGGTGGTGGGGCCGATATAGACGCTTTGCAAGCCATTATAATGAATCAAGCGCAATTTAGGAAATTTGGTGGCCACAACTCGGCCGTATTCAACTTCGTAGTAGATACGGACGCCTCAGGGGGTGAATTAGCTGGAGTGCGTTGGTTCGAATTACGTCAAGCAGGTGATAACCAACCCTGGACATTGTTTCAGGAAGGGACCTATACAGCTCCGGATGGAAGACATGCCTGGCATGCAAGTATGATGATGGATAACCAGGGGAATATCGGGATGGGATATACTTCAATGGCAGGTCCAACAACACCGAACCCAACAGACTTTAGAGTGAGTTCTTACTATACAGGGCGTTTTGCGGCTGATCCGGTAAATACAATGACCATTGCCGAAGAATTGATCGCTGCCGGGAACCAGAACATTCCTGGATTACGTTATGGAGACTATAGTAAAATTGATATTGATCCGGCAGATGACAAGACCTTTTGGTTCATTAATGAATACATTAACAGTGGAAGAAAGGGTGTTGTAGGAGTATTTAAAATTGCGCCAGACTTCAATAATGATGTTGGCGCGGTTAGTATTGACGCTCCGGTTGATGGTATATTAACGTCATCGGAGAGTGTAGATGTTACTATATTCAACTTTGGCCTACTTTCTCAATCAAACTTCCCCGTAATTTTAAAAGTAGATGGAAGTACTATTGCCACCGAAACCTTTACAGGAACTATTGCTCCAACTACTTCTTCTTCCTTCACCTTTGCAGCAACGGTAGATTTATCTATTCCGGGTCAAACCTATGCGATTGAAGTAAGCACAGATCTCTCTGGGGATCAAGATCCGAACAATGATACCGTGATAAAAAATGTAACCAACATTTTTGCCAATGACATAGGTGTTATTGATATCCCTGAGCCAGTTAGCGGAGAAGGTCTTGGAAATGAAACCGTTACAATTACTATCGAGAATTTTGGAGCGGCGCTACAGTCGAACTTCGATGTTTCTTATACTGTTGACGGAGGTGCTGCAGTAACAGAATCAGTTGTAGGCCCTATTGGTCCGGGAACTACGCTAAATTATAGCTTTGCCACCACAGCCGACCTATCGGTTGAAGGTTCTTATGTATTTGTAGCCACAACTGAACTACCTACTGATTCGGATACTTCGAACGATAGCGCAACTAAAACTGTAGTAAACCTTTCTTGTGCCAGTCAAACTAATGATACGAATTTCCCGATAGGACCCAATGCGGGAACCGTAACAAACTCCGTGATCAGTTATACGAGTGATATTATCATCAATGATGTTAACGTCAACCTTAACCTTAACCATACCTGGATAGGAGACCTTACCATCTCGTTGATCGCCCCGGATAATACGACCGTAATATTGGCCGACGGCGTTTGTGGAAACTGTGATGATATGATTGATGTAACTTTCGATGATGAAGCAACCAATCCGATTTCCGGCGCAACACATCCGGTTACCGGGCCATACCAACCTGAAGGAAACTTATCAGACTTTGATGGTATGCAAACTATTGGTGATTGGACGCTTCGTATTGTTGATAATGCTAATCAGGATGGCGGTACTCTTCTCGATTGGACCTTACAGTTGTGTGGTGATATTATTCTTGGAGTGAATGATAACTTCACCAACAACACAGATCTTATCGTAGTGGATCAAGGCAATAATCAATTTAAGTTATTATTACCTACAACCGAAATTACAGATAGATTAACCTTCTCAGTAATAAATATGCTGGGACAAACTTTAGCGTCTTACAGATTGGATAATGTAGATGGTACCGGGTACGAATATGACCTGGATATGTCGTACGCTTCTTCCGGAGTGTATATTGTACGTATTGGAAACAGTGACTTTGGAGGGGTAAAAAGAATTATTGTAAGATAATCTTTAGTGCATTTAGATATAGATGGAGCGGGCTTGACCCGCTCTTTTTTATTAGAAATAAGCCCTCAATTGTATCGTTCCTGTATGGATGGTACTGGAGTTTTTACTCTTTCTTCCGAAGTAAGAGAGATTGGCATCCAGGTATTTGGTTATTCTTTTCTGAAATAATAGATTCCAGGTAAAATTAGTTCCGGGTTGCAATCCTTCCAGCATTGTATATGCGACGGGGGAGAAGGCACTCCCTTCAAATGCATTGTCTATATAGTTGAACTCTCCCGAAATGGATATCTTTTGTACGTTGTTGTAGGCAAAGGAAACCCCAATTTTTTGCTGCTCCAATAACTCCATTTCCCCCAGCATATTCTCCTTGTTCAAGAATTGATAAAAAACATCGAATCTGGTTTGACGGTTCAACAAATAAGAAAGTTTAGGGTTGATCTGATAGCTGTCCAGGTCAAAATTCCGGTTTGCAAAATTTTCCGAAATACTCTGGTTAATTCCCAAAGCACCTTTTAAGGTTAACAACCAAACTTCCAGGAATTTATGATTGAAATTAAGTTGATGGACTTCAAGTTTGCTCTCCTGTAATCCTAATGATATCAGGTTACTCCCAGAACTGGATGAGAAAGTATAGCTTGTGGTATACCGTTGTTTTCCACGATTAAAGAACAGCGCATTCCTGAAGTTTAAATTGAGTCCGAGTTGATCATCTCCTCCATCTTTGAACGGATTGATGTCCGATATATCATTGGTGCGTGAAACTTTCCGGTCCACGACATAAGAAGCTTGATTGTAAAAATGCGAAAGAAATTTTTTAACCCCTTGACTATTGGCCCATTGTTGCGGATTGAGCGTTACTAACTGGCTGAATTTATTATTCCGAATTTTAACGAACACCTGATTGGGTAATAACACCCTCACATATTCTGCCTGATCCTGAAATTGCGCGATTTCAAATTCATTCAATTCCTGGATACCGTTCTCATTATAATCGATCCAGGTATAGACACCCAGCCCCGGTTCAACTTGTACGTACGTGAATTCCTGCTGCGCAATTACCCCATTGTTGGACTCCAAAGCCGTATTCAAGCGAACACTGCCCTTCCATAAGGATTGGCTATACAATAATCGCGCGTTTAAATTTTGCTCATCCTCATCGGCGCCATCTTCATCCTTTAAAACCCGGTAATTGACGAAAAGAGAAAGCTGTGTATTCTGAGTATTGATCATCCTCGATCTCAAATAATAATCATTGGAGGTATTCACTTTTTTCAACGACATATTTCGAACACTATCGGTTACCCGATATCGATAACCCACTTGTGTATATACCTTTGTACTATCACCTATTCCCGTAAATAGTTCATAGGCGCTAAATTTTTGACTCAAAGGAGTTAAACTATCATTGGCGATCGTTTTTAATTGGTTGTCTTCCAGATTGAATTTAGCCCCTAACCAGGCTTTATTGATCGCATACACAGCCCCGCTGTTCACTCTACTGAAATTTGATCTTAAAATATCGCTTTCGCTGTTCATAAAACTTGCATTGGCGAAAATATTCAGCTTGTTTAATTGAACCCTCGAGGAAATAACATGCCGCGTCCCTTTGAAATTTTCTGAAAAATCCAAATTCTGAAATTCATACCGCCCACCGCCATATTTTGGGTGGCTTAACTCAGCACCGGTAGTCAAAAATCGTTGATCTCCCATGGGCATATCGAGGTTCCAGTCGCGGCTAAATTCAACATTGTACAACCGCTCAATGGTTCGAAAGTCCTTATTGATATAATCCATGGACGCGAAGGCATCTACCTTTAAGGTGTCGGTTGATTGAAGCACGGTTTGCCTTACCGCGAATCGCCCGCCAAACCCTTCATTATTATCGTCATCTATGGTCGAGAATAAGTTGAGGTCATTGACACTGCCTGCAATCTCAAATTCAATTCTTGTTTTTTCTGAAGGATGGTAGCTGCCGTTCACCCCGCCAATTTGTAATTTCTCCGGAGCATTTAAACGAATGATCGGCGCATAATTTCCCTGAAGAGTCAAACCTACCGGGGGGATAAATTCAAAAATACGGTTGATGGTATTTTCCTCACTGATGATATAATTCCCCATGTTATCACCAACAAGACTGAAGCGAACATTGAACAGCTCATCCTCCGGATCGCTGGAGAAAACAAAGATCTCAATACCGTTAAAATCTTCTTTTTTGTATAGGATCTTATTTTCCGAAAATGTATCGGGTACGGCCGAAGGAGCCACCATCAGATCCATATCGTCACCGGCCGCAATCAAGATGGCGACTTGTTCTTCGGTTAAATTCTGCTGCAAAGGTTGGTTTTTTGCATCGCTTTCAGAATACACATAAGCACCGACATCGAATTGGTTACCGGTATAATTTCCACCACCATAACCGAAAAAACGGGTGTAATTTCTATCGGTAAACTGATATTCCACCGTAATACGCATATTGGCCGTTATGGGGTAAGTAGGATTGAATTTTATTTCCCCCGCATTGTAATCGATGACATAATGTTCATTTTCACCGCGATTCAATAACAAACCATTCACATACACGCGCTCGCTTCCCGAAACTATTAAAATAAATAATTCGCCATTGGGTCCGACCAATTTATAGGGGCCTTGATTGCCTTCAAGTCCATTGAACTGGCTTCGTTGAAACACGCCACGAACCAATGCACCAGCGACGAAAGCTGTGGTTTTCGACCCGTCTTTATGTTCAAAAGTACCACCCAATGCGATTCCTTGCACCTTCTTTGTAAATCGGCCAAAGTAAGAGTTGTTGTTTTGCAAATCCACGTCACCGGCCCTGATGTTCCAATCCTCGCCGTAAAGTTCGATAAAAATTTGATCGAACTCGTCGAGGCTTTGGGAGTATCCTCCGGCCTGGGTCGGAATATTAGCGTCTTGGATCGAAGCTCTTATCGAGACTTTTTCATCGAGCTTCCCGGTAATTTGCAGGTCCAATTCACTATTGACCACCGCATTTTGATTGTTTCCTATCGTAATACCACGGGTAATACTTCCTAAGGCGTTCAGGCCGTCGAATGGAGAATTATCAACATCATTCGTGCTGGTCTCAAGGGCATACAACTTGTCAAGACTTCCGGTGTTTTCGACGATTATTTTTGGGTCAAGCTCATAGTAATCTCGAGTTAAAAACCACGGAAAACGAAGGTAATTAATGGTGATCGAGTCATTTTCTTTTCGAATATTTTCAGAAATGATCAGAAGAGCTTTTCTAAAATCAACTCGATAGCCCGTAGAATCGATGGACTTACCGTTTTTATCCAGGATCGAAAACCGGGATGGATTAATACTTACTGTATCAATAACAACGGTATCCTTTACCGCAATTTTCTTAGATCGAAAGTTCGAAGTCCTGTCCTGCCCATAGCTCGTGAGCACCATAAAAAATAGACATAGATAGAGATACAACTTCATAAGTACTACAACTTAACGTGTCGATTTTTATTTTGTTGATTGTTTTGTGAAAACCTTTCGATTGATGCCACCGGTAAATATACATTGTTATTTATTTTTGCCTTTATACTGAAAATACGATTCACATGAAAATAATCTCATACAATGTTAACGGCATCCGGGCTGCTATGCGCAAAGGATTTGCTGGATGGCTGAAACGCGCCGATCCGGATGTTATTTGCATCCAAGAAACCAAAGCCAATGTAGATCAGGTAGAAGTGGAAGAGATAGAGGCCGCCGGTTATCCACATCACTATTGGTATAGCGCCCATAAGAAGGGATATAGTGGAGTAGCGATTTTCAGTAAATATGAACCAAAGCATGTGGAATATGGCACAGGAATCGACTATATGGATTTTGAAGGGAGAAACATTCGATTGGATTTTGACGAAGTTTCGGTAATGAGTTTGTACCTGCCTAGCGGAACCAATATCGCACGCCTGGAACATAAATTAAAGTATATGGCCGATTTCCAGAATTACATAAACAACTTAAAAAAAGATATCCCTAATATCGTGATCTGCGGCGATTACAATATTTGTCATGAAGCCATCGACATTCATGATCCGGTTCGAAATAAGAACGTTTCGGGTTTTTTACCGGTGGAGCGAGAATGGTTGGGGAGCTTTATCGACAGCGGATTTATTGACAGTTTCCGTCATTTCAACAAAGAGCCGCATAATTATACCTGGTGGAGCTATCGCGCAAATTCCCGGGCTAACAATAAGGGCTGGCG